>NZ_LZHN01000064.1:0-88478 GCF_001690435.1 Gilliamella sp. Nev3-1
GTAACAGTAAACAATCTCATTTACTCTATTACCTTTAAAAGGCCTTTTAGGGATAGATGTTGTCTCCAGCTAGCTGTAAACCCCCGTTACAGTAAATTAACTACTTAGCCAACTGTTACCCCCCGTAACAGCAAATTAACTACTTAGTTCACTGTAACCCCCCGTTACAGTAATTGGACTACTTAGCTCACTGTTACCCCCCGTAACAGAGATTAACCACCTAGCTAGCTGTTGCCCCCCGTAACAGTAAATTAACTACTTAGCCAACTGTTGCCCCCCGTAACAGAGACTAACCACTCAGCTAACTGTTACCCCCCGTAACAGTAAATTAACTACTTAGCCAACTGTTGCCCCCCGTTACAGCAAATCCAATTTTTGTTTAATGAATATCATACAGAATGTTTTTTATTGGGCTGAAAAGCTCATCTATCCTTGCTTTGCTAATTACTTTCTTCTGTTCAACAGGTGTTTCAGATACTTTATCTATTGCGGTATTTAACATTATTTTTGAAGTCTCCTGATGATTAATGTGGTTATATTCACCTCGGGCTGCTTTTTGTATATTTGTTACAAGATAAGCCGTCATGTTTTTAATTTTAGTCATATCTTTCATAGAGATATTTTTTAATATCTTATTGGCAACTTGGATGTCCAAATTATTTTTATATATCGCACTTATAACATCATTTAATCCTTGAACACCAATATTGCCTTTAATATTGTCTGGAACATTTAAATCTAATAAAACATCACTATTATTATTAGTAGTAGTACTACTATATATACTACTACTACTAGTAGTACTGTTACATGATTCGTAACTTAATGATTTTTTAGGTAGTTTCTTTTTGGAACTTAGTTGTTTTTTACTTAGTTCACTTTTGGAACTTAGTTGTTTTTCACTTAGTTCCTTTTGGAAACTTGGTGTTTTTTCACTTAGTTTCTTTTGGGAACTTAATAAATTTTGTAAGTGAGTGAGTAACGATGATGCAATATTATTAAATTTGTAATTTATATTGCTTTCATTTTTTGCATCGTTAATGTGCAAGAAAATGTCTTTATTAGGTTGAGTGCTTTTATTGGTATATTCGTTGATTAGATTGTATGCAAGAATTGCTAATGATTTTGTAATGCTACTTTTATTTAACAATGATGTTAAAATATGTATAACACTGTCATCAATAATTCTCTCAACGGGTAGTGCTGTATTATGAAGGATATAAATATTTCCCATTATTTGTCCATTGTTACTTCGAATCATTCTAATTGACAACCAGCCTGATAAAACTAATCTGGAAAGTATTTCTCGTACAGTTTTTCTAGATAATGTACCGCCTTGATTTCCCCATAATTTTTGTAAATTATCGTAAGTCGGGAAATAATTACTATGCGTGTATTTCTGCAATTCAATATATAAACGCTGCCATGCATATTTATCTAATGATGTAATTGAATCATCTTCTAATAATGCACGAGGCATTGAGTCATATTGATGGCCAGCAAAAAACATAGCAATTTTTTCATCAGAGGAAATGCTATTTGTCTTCTGCTCAACTAATGCATTACGTAATACGCTAATTTGATTCTCAAAATCTACCATAATATTTAATTTAAATTGATTAATGGCTCTAGTTCTTTAATTACCGATGTCAATGTTAACGGCTCAGTATTATCATCGCTCATCATCGAAACATGTTGAGTAATATCCATATAAACTAATAAACGATTCAAATCATCATTTATTTCAATATCTGGGTTTTCATTTTTTTTAAGTTGCCATTGTTCCCAGATAGCTATTTTTTCGACTTCGTAGGGTTTCCTAAAACGTCCTTTCGATACTGTTAAATCCTTTAGTTTTCTTGAACAACTAATATCAGATGTTGATAACCCAAAATATTTATTTAAAATTTCTATAGATGCACCCAGTGAATGTGCTTTATCAATAATATGGCATCTTTCTTCAAATTCTTTTGCTCTTGCCAATACAACATCAAATAATTTTGTATCTATGGTAACTTGAATCAATAGTACGGGTGAGTTTGCAATATAAGTAATTTGTGAATAACTCAATTCTTTCATTTGTTTTAGGTGTTCTATTGTAAATCCCATTTCAATTAATGATTGGATCTTTCCTTCATTAATAAAATTATGGACCATATTCAGGATCGCTAAATTTATATTATTACTGACACTTACCATGATATACCCTATATTTTCTATATTTAATAATGTTGTTTATTTAAAAACTCGTTATAAACTCTGAACAGTCGAATAATTCGTAAAAATTTAATCACTATAAAATCATTGAATTCAGTAATTAAATAATGTATATTTATAGGTTCACTTGTTTGTCCCGTAAGTAATGATAATAATAGTTTATATGCGTTGTGTTTTTTGCTATCCACTTCATCTTCTGTAGAAAGAGGATTAAATGCAATAACAGGTAATTTTGATTTATCTTCATCGTCAATTGAAAATGCAAAGGATTGGTTGTTGATACCTAGCTCATCAAAAATATCAAGTACATGTCCTGCAATATCACGAAAAACATATTCATAATTAGTAGCTTCCTCTGGCAGTTTCCAAATATCTAAAATAGGCGTTCTTTCCGTTTTTCCATACGTATTTAAATTAGCACTAACACTATATGCATAAGGATTAATTTTAGTTAAATCAGTACTTTTAATTATGTCGTCCATAACTGATTCAACATCAACTGCCCCGTCATGAACAGTAATATCACCACTAGGTAAAACAGTATAAGAGGAACTTACAGTAGTTTCCGATTCAGGCTCATCATCGGATATGATTGTTGGATTTATCTCTCTTTTTAATGAAATTGAGTCAACTTTAGTTGATTGTTGGCTACTAACATTAGTTTCTGATGAAATATCCTGTTGCAATTGACCTTTTAATACTGGTGCAATTTCCAATTTATTCCCCTCACCTTGTTCAGTATTAGCCTCATTTTTACTAACATCGATTGGTGGCAAGTTTTTCTTTACCCCTTTATGGTTTTTTTCCTCTAATTCAAATTCGAAAAGCTGATAGCTAATTCCCAACAATTTCGCAAAATAACCAAACATCTCGTCTTGCAAACGTTCATAACTAAATAATTCTGGCTCATAATCAAACTCACTTAATACTAAATTAAAACCTTCAACAAAGGCATTGTCGTCATCATATTTTTCGGAACGTTTATATAAATCCCAACATATACTTCTTAACATTAGAATTTTTTCAATTTGATTTCGACTCAAACCTAACTTCAAAATTTCAGGAATATGAGGATACAAATAATCAACTGTATTAAGCATTTTTGTGATTAATACATAAGAAATAGGATATCCACTATTTTTTAACCGTTCACTTAACTCTCGTGAAGATAGTTGTTTACCTACTTCTTCTTCATACAAAACTTTACTCTTTGAAACACCCAATGCTTTTTCTATAAATGTATAATCACTACGCAGGCCATTTTCAGTTAAATGTCCAACAATGGATTTCAGCTCTCCGCCCCAAGGCCTGAAAATACAATTAATTGTATAAAATCGTTTGTCACCTGTTTCTTCATACAACTCTTTCAAAATTTGTAATCGTGTATTTCCCCCATCAGAAATTACATACCCTTCCTCTCCTGGCATTTTTGTAATAGCAGGAGCATGATCAAGCCCTTTTTTTCGAATAGATTCTTTGATATCTTCATATGATTCATTTTTTTTCAAGCGTGGTAATACCTGACTAGGTCTTAATTCATCAAGATTGACTCGCATAGGCATTTCATTCAATGTTATTTTAGTGGTTGCACGATCCCCATCAGGAAAACCTATAGACATACGTTCACGCATAACATCAACAGACGATTTTTGTTCTACCATAATATTAATATTTCCCTTAAGATAAATTTTGATAATGCATATATGGCCCATCAAATTTGACTGCTACTTTACCAGTAGCTGCATTACGTGCTTTGGCCACAATTAATTCACCAGTTCCTTTAGCTTCACTGCTTTCGTTATAGACTTCATCTCGATATAGCAATATTACTGTTGTTGCATCTTGTTCAAGGCTACCCGACTCCTTTAAATCAGATAAAAGAGGACGTTTATCAGAACGGGATTCTACAGATCTGTTTAATTGTGAAAGTAGAACTAAGGGAATATTGAAATCTTTACAATGAATTTTTAGCTGTCTACTAATATTTCCCACTTCAACAGCACGATTTTCATTGTGTTTTTCACCAGATGACATTAACTGTACATAATCAACTGCAACAAATGTTGGTTGACCATATAAGCGTGTATAACGCTGAACTTTACGTCTAAAAATGCTGGGTGTTAAATATGCATTATCATCAATAATCAGAATATTTTTTAATTTCAATAAAATTGCAATCGCATCAGAAATTTTTCCATAATCACTATCATCCAGATTTTTATTCTTTATATCGATAAATGGTACATGAGATAATGCTGATAATAATCGCAACATCAACGATTGAGCATCCATCTCTAAACTAAAAATAAAAATAGGTTTTACTTGTAAATTAGGACTATCACTAAGAGCTATTATTTGGTTGTAAATCAATGAAATAAGAAACGCTGTTTTCCCCATTGAGGGTCTTGCTGCAATAATCGTAATTTCTTTGGGCTCCAACCCACCTATTTTAGAATCTAAATTCTTAAAACCAGTCGAAATAAATGGAGAGTGTTCTGTTTCCAAAAATGTCATAACATTATTCAACATTGCTGGTATAAGTTGCTCATCTTGATTATCTACAGCATGTCCCAGTTGAAAAAGCTCGGATTCAGTTTGTGCTATAATCTGATTACTGCTGTCTGAATTACTAAACGACGCTTTTGTGAGATTTCTTATCAATGTTTTTGCAATATTATTGGCATGGCGAGCCTTTGTATAATTACGTAAAATTGACGCATAGTGTTTAAAATTTGTTACTTTTGGTGTGTCTCTACTCAACTCAGCTAAATATGCTAACCCTCCACAGTTTTTCAGTTGTTCTTCGGAAAGAGCTTGAGATACAGTTAGAATATCAGCTTGTTTTCCCTCTTGAATTAATGAAATCGTCGCATTAAAAATTAGTTTGTGTTGTAATACATAGAAATCATCTTCATTAATTTCAAATGTATCATCAATACGACTATTATCGATTAACAATGCACCTAGCACCGAACGCTCAATATCATTAGAATAAAATTGTTTATTCATATAATCACCTTATTATTTATTGTGAACAGGAATAAAAATGATTAATGAGCAATTTCGATTTTCATAAATGCATCAAATTGTGACTGGTACATAGGTAACAGGTGTTGACACAAATAGTAAATATCATCTTTGATACTTTGAGCTTGAGCTTTTGTTATTTTGTACGGATGTGCTACTTTATTTGTTGGTTCGGTATAATGTTGAAATGCTGCAATACCGAGGGATGCGGCAACTTTGTAACTATTTTTCTTTTTAATATCTTTATCTAAAACAGTAATTTTAAAGGGTAATGGTGGCAGAGATTTGATTTGTTGATTAAAAAGTTCTTTTATACGACGGCAATCATTATTTTCTTCTACTCGATTAAAAAACGTATAAACAGGAGGTAATTCTATTCCGTAGTCTGTAAACGGAACTAAGCTTCTAAACAAATTAGAAATAGTACCACGCAGGTATTCCCGAACGCCAGGCATGGAAGGATCTAATGGAGATAAAACCACATCAGAAGCAAGTACTGCCATATTGACCGTTGGATCAATTGTTCCAACCGTATCAATAACTATCACATCATACTCATTTTTAAGTAGTTTTAAACATGATTTTAGACGGATAATACCATCGGCCGACGCGTTTAGATGAGAAACGATTTCTTGCCTAACACTGTTTGATGACATAACATCTAATTTTTGTGTTGTTGTCGCAGATATTAGTTTATCTAAATCTGTTTCATGCATTATAAGAAACTCATAAACGCCATATGGAGCTTCTTTTTGCAGTGGAAAATATGAACAGGCGGTAGGTTGCTCTAAGTCAAAATCCAGTAATAGTGTTTTTAACCCAGAATGAGCTATAAAAGCAGCAATATTAACTGCTGTAGTAGATTTGGTTGAGCCGCCTTTAGTATCAGCTATAGTGATCACAGTTGCATTTTTTTTCATGATGTTAACCCTTAAAAAAATTAAAAATTTTATTAAACATTAAAATCATGAATGGTGGCCCCTACTGGACTTGAACCAGTGACCAATCGATTATGAGTCGACTGCTCTGACCAACTGAGCTAAGGGGCCATTTTGGCGTGCTACTAAGTTAGTAGGGTTGCGATTATAATAGAGTTAAATCGAATTTGCTATAATTAATTAATAAACTAGGTTAGTTTGATTATTTCTTAATCTGAAATGTGTTTATAAAGTTTTCCTCTCGCTTAATTACTAATATTTTTTGCTTAATGAAACTGATACAATAACTTGGTTCATTATTATTTTTTGTTATATTGGCTAAGGAAATATTATGTCTATCAAAAAATCAGCATTTGTTGGTATTGTAATGTTAGCAACTTTGCTTTTAGGTGCGTGTAGTAGCGATAAATATCAACCGACTGCTGCTGGTCGCCAAGTTCAATTTATTGATACTAAGCCTGCAGATTCTTGCCAGTTTTTAGGGAAAACAGAGGGACGTCGTAGCAGTTTCTTTTCTGGACTTAAAACACATAGTGAACTTATTCGCGATGCGGCATCAGACCTTATGAACAAAGCGGCTACGAAGGGTGGTAATGTGATTTATAATGCGCAAGATACTTCTATGCAATATATTTCGGATATTGCACCAACAGATGCAGTTATGGTTGGTGAAGTATATAGTTGCAAATAGGCTAGCTAATTAAAAAGGGAGGTCCTACCTTTCCTTTTTTAATTGGCGTCACTACTTATATAGCTTTCAGCTATTTTGTTTTTCAAATTGCTGCATAAAGTCAATTAAATAATTCACCCCTTCTTGATCCATAGCGTTATAAATTGATGCACGCATTCCTCCAGCAATTCGATGCCCTTTAATACCAATAATGTTAGCTTGGCTTGCTTCGCTTACAAATTTTTTATCTAGCTCTTCATTTGGTGATAAAAAAGTTACATTCATAATTGATCTGTTAACGGTTGCAACCGTATTTCGGTAAAAATTAGATTGGTCGATATATTGGTATAGCGATTGCGCTTTGACTTGGTTACGTTGCTGCATCGCTTTTAGTCCACCAAGTTTTTTTATCCATTTAAACACTAAACCCGACAGGTACCATGCAAAGGTAGGTGGTGTATTAAACATAGAATCGTTATCCATTAAAATTTTGTAATCTAATATTGATGGTAACATTTTTTGTGCATGACCGATTAGATCTTCACGCACAATAACAATAGTAATACCTGATGGACCAATGTTTTTTTGGGCACCCGCATAAATGATGCCATATCGGCTTATATCAATTGGTTGTGATAATATGCATGATGATAGATCGGCAACGACTGTTTTATTACCAAAATTAGGCTCTTCAAAAATTTCAATACCATCAATTGTTTCGTTAGGACAATAATGTACATAAGCAGAATCATCATTTAATTGCCATTCTGACATAGGTTTGATAGCGGTTAATCCATTTTGCTTTATGACCACATTTTGCTCGTGAATTTGGCAATATTTACTGGCTTCTTTAGCAGCACACTGGCTCCAATAACCGCTATTGATATAGTCTGCATTGGTTTTATTGCCTAAAATATTTAATGGCACTGCGGCAAATTGTGCTCTAGCACCACCTTGGCAATAGAGAATTTTGTAATTATCGGGGATATCTAATATTTCACGCAGGTCGTTAGAAGCTTCAACAGCACAGGCATCAAAATCTTTACCTCTATGGCTCAATTCCATCACCGATGCACCTGTATTATGCCAATTCAATAACTCAGCTTGAACTTGTTTTAATACATCTGCAGGTAATTTTGCTGGACCTGCACTAAAGTTATAACTTTTATTCATAACAATTCACTTTAATCCATTCAAAAAAGAATTCTATTTTTACACCGACTTAACAGATATACAATCAAATTTTTTAAGAAAAAGATGCATAAGTCTATACCTTTTGGCTATTTTATTCCTGTAATCAAAAGCTATTGCTTTACATAGCATTATTGATTTAATTGGTATAAAAATACCGGCAAATGCCGGCATAGTTATGAAGAAGAGTGAAAAGACTAGGATAATTGTTGCTTTGCATTTTTAATTGCTAATTTGACTTGTTGTGGTGAAACCCCTCCTTTAGCGCAACGTTTGGCTAAGCATGATTCTAACGATAATATTGAATAAACGTCATTACCAATAACAGGGCTAAATTTCTGTAATTCCTCAAGCGAGAGCTCTTCAAGTGCCTTTTTCTTGGTGATTGCATCAATTACTGCTTCACCAACAATATGATGTGCTTCCCGAAATGGTATACCTTTGGCAACTAAATAATCAGCAAGTTCGGTCGCATTGGAATAACCTTGTTTAGCCGCTTCTTGGCAGTTTGCATAGTTAATTTTAATATCTTCTAATACTAATATGGCAATATCTAAACATTCATGCCAAGTATCCAGTGCATCAAATAGATGTTCTTTATCTTCTTGTAGATCTTTATTATAAGCAAGCGGTAAACCTTTCAAGGTCATAAGCGCTCCAGTTAATGCGCCAGTCACTCGACCTACTTTGCCACGAATTAGTTCTAATGCATCGGGATTCTTTTTTTGTGGCATAAGTGACGAGCCCGAAGTAACGCGATCAGATAATTCAACAAAGTTAGCTTCACCACTGTTGAAAATGATAAGATCTTCAGCAAAACGTGATAGATGCACCATGCCAATTGAAGCATTATTTAATAGCTCAAGAATGTGATCTCGATCAGACACCGAATCTAAACTATTATTTGTTGCTATCGAAAAACCTAACCAATTTGCTAATTGATCACGATCCATGGGATAAGCAGTTCCAGCCAATGCACCTGTCCCTAATGGGCTTACATCTAAGCGTTTTAAGGTATCTTGTAAACGACTAACATCACGGGTGAGCATTTCAAAATAAGCTAAACACCAATGTGCAAATGTGATTGGTTGTGCTCGCTGTAGATGGGTATAACCAGGCATAACAGCATTTTGATGTTGTTTTGCAGTTGTAACAAGAGATTGTCGCAATTGATTAATGGTATTAATTAAATAAGGAATTTGATCTTTACACCATAGTTTTAGGTCAGTGGCTGATTGATCGTTGCGACTTCGACCTGTATGTAATTTTTTACCCAAATCACCAATTTTTTCGATCAGTTTTTGCTCCACCCAACTGTGTATATCTTCAGCATCACTTTGTAAAATCTGATTGGGATCTTGTTGTACCAAAACCAGTAATTCGTTCAAAGCTTTTTCTAACTTTTTTTGCTCATCATAAGATATAACGTTAACAGTCACCAATGCTTTCGACCAAGCAATTGAACCAATGATATCTTGCTCTGCAAGACGATAGTCAAAGCGCAATGAATCATTAAAATGCTTAAATTGTTGATCTGCCGCTTGACTAAAACGCCCACCCCATAATGCCATAATTACCTCTATATTATTTTTAATAACTAGTTAAACAAGTACAATTTTATCTAAAATAACAACATACAGACATTAGCCTGTATATTGTTGTTATTTTATTTGTGATATCGGAAATCACTTTTTCACTTTTGTCGCTATGTTTTACTCACCGGTTCCGCTGTTTTAATAGATTTAGCTGATTTGGTCTTTTGAGCTGGTTGTTTTTTCTTATCTTCATTTAAAGCTCGTATACGTGAGGATAACGAGAATAGACGAATAAAGCCACCTGCATGGCTGTGATCATAAACTTCATCTTCTCCAAATGTTGCAAACTCTTCATTATATAGACTATTCGGCGATTTTTTTTGTACTGCTGTTGCATTACCTTTATAAAGTTTAACAACAACTTCGCCTGTCATGTCTTGTGCTAATACTTCAGCGGCTGCTTGAATTGAACGTCGATATGGAGCAAACCAACGACCATCATAAACAACATAGGCCATTTCAATTCCGAGTTGTTCGCGCCATTTAAAGCTGTCACGGTCTAAGATTAATTGCTCTAAACCACGTAATGCTGTCATCATTATTGTGCCACCTGGAGTTTCATAGCAACCACGTGATTTAATACCAACTAGGCGATTTTCAATAATATCTACGCGACCAACACCATGTTTTGCACCAATTTTATTCAGTGTTGCCACGCAGTTGTAAGGCGATAATTTTTCGCCATTTACCGACACTACTTCACCTTTTTCTATTCCAATAGTAACCAGTTCTGGTTTATCTGGCGCATCTTCGGGCGAAACAGTCCAAGCCCAGCAATCAGCATTAGCTTGGTTCCAAGTACTTTCTAGCACACCGCCTTCAGTCGAGATATGCCATGCATTTTCGTCACGGCTATAAATTTTTTCAACCGTTGCCGTGGTTGGGATTTTACGAACTTTTAAATAATCAATTAATGCTTCACGTGAACGTAGATCCCATTCACGCCAAGGTGCAATGACTTTTAGTTGTGGTGCAAGTGCGGTGTAAGTTGTTTCAAAGCGTACTTGGTCATTACCTTTACCTGTTGCACCATGACATAGTGTATCTGCACCAACTTCTAATGCATATTCTACTTGTGCTTTTGCAATAATTGGACGAGCCATCGAGGTACCAAGATAATAAGTGCCTTCATATAAGGCGCCTGTTTTCAAAACAGGGTATACATAGTCTTTAACAAATTCTTCTCGTAAATCAACCACTTTACAAGCCACAGCCCCCGAGGCTTTAGCTTTCTTTTCGACATCTTTTAATTCTTTGGAATCTTGACCTACATTAGCAACAAAAGCGTAAACTTCACATCCGCCATAGTTTTCTTTTAACCAAGGAATAATTGCTGATGTATCCAAACCACCTGAATAAGCTAATACAACCTTTTTTGTTCCACTTTTTTTCATGTTACACCCTTTCCAAATTAACTTACGATAAATAAATGCGTTAAAGATATATACTTTTATATTTGCATTGATGATAACTAGCCTAATACAAATACTTATTATTTAAGCAATAATTTTTGTACCCGTTGCTCCTGATATTCCATTAAATAATTTAATAAGTTGATCGGACTCTTTCCAACTGGCAATTACAATCGGCTGCCCCAGTTCTTTAACTGCTTCAAAAGCCGAATTCACTTTTACCACCATACCATCGGTAATAATACCTTTAGCGATCAATTGATTCGCCTGCGATTGTGTTAAAGACTCAATCCGTTGCTTATTTTCGTCAAACACGCCAACGACATCAGACAACAATATTAAGTCTGCACCTAAAGTTTTAGCGAGCGCTACCGCAGCATGATCGGCATTAACATTCATCATTTGCCCACTTTCGGTGATGCCAATTGAGCTAACAATTGGCAAATAACCTGCATTAACAAGTAAATTTATTAATGTAGGATCGCCTGCTTGAGCTTCGCCAACATAACCTAGCTCTTCCGAAATTTGTTTGACTTTAACACTATTACCATCAGCAAGGCAGAGCCCAACACTTGGTATTTGATGTTTTTTAGCCTCAGACAATAATTTGGTGTTTGCGCTACCAGCAAGGCTTCCTACAATAACATCAATTTGATCAGCTGGCGTTACACGTAGCCCATTTCGGCGTACTACGGGTAAAGAAAGCCTATCCATTAATGAATCAACTACCGTACCACCGCCATGAACAATAATTAAAGATCGTTGATAATTCTTTTTATATTCACTAATAACAACAAATAATTGGCTTAAGGCATCTTTGTTATCAAGTAATACGCCACCAAGTTTTATAACTAATGGTCTCATTTTAGTTTCCTAGTAATTTAACTTATTGTTAAGATGTTCAAAATTTAAAATAGAAATTAGTCCATTTTTATAATAATGCGGTTGTTTCATCAAAACCATACCGAATGTTCATGCACTGTACAGCCTGCGTTGCTGCGCCTTTTAATAAGTTATCCTCAACAGAAATTAAGATTAAATGACGATCTTTTAATACAAAGCCAATATCGCAATAAGGCAAACCAACAACAGATTTTAATGCAGGCCAATCTTTTTGATACACTCGAATTAAAGGTTTATTTTGGTAATATTTATTTAAAGCAGCAAGAATATCTTGTGATGTTACACCCGCTTTTACTCGGCAAGTGATTGTGGCGTGGATACCTTGTTTAAAACTACCTAAATGCGGTGTAAAAATAACTTCTTGCCCTAAATGCGTTGCAATTTCGGGCTGATGGCGATGAGTAAATACCCCATAAGCATGTAAACTTACTTCGCAAAATAAATTATTATGTGAAGGCTTTCGGCCTGCGCCACTCACACCACTTACAGCATTAATTACCGGCCATTGTGAATTATCCAATAAACTCTCTTCGATTAACGGTTTTAGTGGTAATTGCGAAGCGGTAGGATAGCACCCAGGCACAGCAATAAGCTGTGCATGTTTGATCTGCTCAGCATTCCACTCAGCTAAACCATAAACAGCTTTATCTAACCATTTAAGGTGTTGGTGCGTGAAACCATAGTAATCGCTATAAAAAGTAGCACAATTTACCCTAAATGCGCCTGACAAATCAAATACAGTGCAACCATACTCTAAAAAGTAAGGAGCAATATTGTGACTAACGGTATGTTCGGTGGCTAAAAAAACAATATCAACATCATTGATATAAGCAGAATAATCAGACGTGGCTATAAGTGGCAGATCAATAACCCCTTTTAGCTGAGGATGTAGCTCATAATCAGAAATCAGCCTGCCACCATCTTGACTATTTTCCGACACAATTAAAGCGGTAAGTTCGACATGGGGATGCTTGTGCAAATAATAGGCTAATTTTGCGCCCGCATACCCGCTTGCACCGATAACAATTGCCTTTAACATATTCATCCTTATTAATTCTTACGCAATAATTGTGCATATAGTAAGCCATTCAAAAGACTAATACAAGCGCAAAATGAATTTTTATTCACTTTTTATGAATTTAATTTCATTATTTCTATTCGGAATTGATTTTAAGATAAGGCTTAAATGCTAAAACAATTTTTGCAAAAGTAAGGTACAAACAAATAATGTTAATACCTACCAATAACGATCGGTAGGTATTTAATGAGCTATATTATTTTAAAAAACTTGCTGATTTTAATATTGCTATCAATAATTCCCAATAACGATAAACACTTTGGATATTGACTTTCTCATCTGGGGAATGTGGTGAAACAATTGTTGGTCCAATTGAGATCATATCCATATTTGGATAGCTTTGCTTAAATAGACCACATTCCAGCCCTGCATGTATCACCATTATTTTTGCCTGCTGAGAAAAAATTTCGTGATATTTACCTTTTGCAAGTTTAAGTAATTGCGAATCTAAATTGGGTTCCCAACCCGAATAGCCACCACTGATTTCGTAATTAGCATTAATAAGTTGGCTAAACGATACCAAGGTTGATACAACAGCATCTTTTGCACTATCCACTTGAGAGCGAATCAAAAAATGGGCATTAAATTGGTTGTCTTCGATACTGACTATACCTAAATTAAGTGATGTTTCAACCACACCATGAAGCTGATCGCTCATTCTAATCACACCATTAGGTGCGGTATTGAGATAGTTTATAATCTTATTTTGATGCTCGACTGTTAATACCCTTTTGACTTTATTAGATTCAACTTCAGATAATGTTATTTCGATAGTGGGTTCTACATGGCCTAATTCATTGTGTAAAATAGTTTGATATTGTTTAACAATGGCTTCTAATTTAGGTAGATCTTGTTTATTTAAAGTGATTTCAATAAAAGCTTCTCTTGGAATAGCGTTACGTAATGAGCCACCTTTTATGTCGGCTAATCTAAATGGGATATCTTGTACATACTGCGCTAAAAAGCGAGCCATTAATTTGATTGCATTACCGCGCCCAAGGTGAATATCACAACCAGAATGCCCACCTTTTAGTCCTTTTAGTGAAATGCTCATATAACAATCGTGCTTTTCAGGTATTACCGCATAGGTCACAGCAAAAGTTGTGGAAAAATCAACACCTCCAGCACAACCCGTAAATATTTCCCCCTCATCTTCAGAATCAGTGTTAATCAAATAACGGCTCTTTAACCAATTAGGTTGTAAACCAAAAGCACCGTGCATACCTGTTTCTTCTGAGGTCGTTATCAATACTTCAATCGGCCCATGTTCAACAGCCGGATCGATTAACACAGCTAGCGCAGATGCTAAGCCGACACCATTATCTGCACCTAACGTGGTACCTTTGGCTTTTACCCATTCACCATCAACATAAGCTTGAATTGGATCAGTTAAAAAATCGTGCACAGTGCCTTCATTTTTTTGTGGCACCATATCCATATGAGCTTGCAAAGCAATTGATGGGCACTGTTCCATACCTTTGCTTGCTGGCTTAGTGAGTAAAATGTTACCTACTTTATCAAGTTTGCAGTCGATATGATGCGTATTAGCAAAATCGACAATGTATTTAGTTATCATTTGTTCATGATGAGATGGATGCGGGATTTTACAAATATCATTAAAAATCTGCCAAACAAATTTGGGTGCTAAAGTAGAAAGCATGATATAACCTCAAAATTAATTAAGTTAGTATTAAATTAAGGAGTGGTTTTTTTTAACTAATCACTCTATAATAAGGTGCAATTTTACATCTATTTTTAGTTCATGAATATTTATTTATTCACACATTCGATTAAAATTGCAGGTTACTCATGTCAACAGAACAAACTTTATTAACAGAAGAAGAAATCCAAGCCAAAAAACAACACAAAGCAGAACTTATTGCTGAAAAGAAAAAATTCAACGTTACCTGGGAAATGTTGCAATCCTACGGGCGTCAACTATCAGAACGTTTATTACCTGCTAATCAATGGAAAGGTATCATTGCCGTTAGCCGTGGTGGTTTAGTCCCTGCCGCTATTTTAGCTCGAGAACTTAGTATTCGTTATGTCGATACCGTTTGCATTTCAAGTTATGATCACGATCATCAACGCGAAAAACTGATCCTAAAGCAAGCCAATGGTGATGGCGAAGGCTTTATTGTCGTTGATGATTTAGTCGATACGGGCAACACTGCTCACACTATTCGTGAAATGTATCCAAAAGCCCACTTTGTTACTATCTTTGCAAAACCAGCAGGTAAACCACTTGTTGATGATTATGTTGTAGATATTGCTCAAGACACTTGGATCGAACAGCCTTGGGATACAGGTGTTATGTTTGTTAAACCTATTTGCGATCATAAATAATCAATAAGGATACCAAGGTTGTTATGGCAGCTACCGAAAATCTAACAGCACAGATATTCAAACCACAATTGAATTATCCTGAAACTTCGACGCTAATTAACCGTACTGATAGTAGTAATGGCAGTAGCATTAGTGCGTTAGATGGAGAGGTCGACTCAAAATGGTATCGAATTGTCAACCCCATTTTGTGGCATTGGCGGGGGTTACCAAAATTAGAAGCTGAAGCGGTTTTATCAAAAATTGCCGCTTCAACAAGATGCCACACAAATGATAAATGGTTAGATACTGTTATCGGTTATCAATCTGGTAACTGGATTTATGAGTTTTTAAACCAAGCAGCAATGTGGCAAACTAAAGCAGAGTCAGTAGATAAAACAAATCTTACCGATGCAGATAAAGATAAGCTACTCAACGAGTATCTTATTGCCAGTGAATATGCAAGTATTGCTAGTTATCCACATTTTAAAAATGATGAACTGGCAATGTATGCCCAAGCCTGTGCTTATCAAGCTTATTCCAAAGCCCTTAATTTTTCACCTTTTTTGGTTAAAGAACTTGAATTTAAAGTTGATAATCACAACGTTAAAACAATTCTACACCTACCAAAAACTGAAGGGGCTTGCCCTGTGGTACTAATCTGTAATGCTTTGGGTAATTTACAGATCGATTATTATCGATATTTTAATGAATTTTTAGCCCCTCAAGGGTTTGCCATGTTAACTGTTGATTTACCTTCTGTTGGCTATAGCCGTAATTTTGCTTTAACACAAAATAGCAGCAAAATTCATCAAGCTATATTAGAGCAATTGTCCAACATACCATGGATTGATGATCATCGTGTTATTGTTGCTGGTTTTCGATTTGGTTCGCATATTGCCATTCGCTTAGCTTATTTAATGCCAAATAAAATTAGAGGATTATTTAACTTTACGCCATTTGTTCATCAAATTTTTGCTGACAAAGAACTGCAAAAAGATCTCCCTAATAGTTATAAAGATATGCTAGCTAGCCGTTTGGGTTTACCTTCGATATCCAATCAGCAATTAGCCGCAGAGTTAAATTATTTTTCTCTAAAAAATCAAGGTCTTTTAACACATGCTTGCCAAGTACCGGTCATGAATATCATTTTTGAAAATGATAAATTAAGTAATCTTAGTGAAGCAAAATTGATTCATTCAACTAAACAAAATAAAATAGTGACAGTGCCAAAAACACCACTACAAAAAAGTTTACATCAGGCGTTAACCCAATCAGTCAAATGGATGAGGTCTGTTTTATAATTCACGATTAACCAAAAGAGTCATATTATGTCCAATAATAAACAACAAACTATTGTTGTTAAATTAGGCACCAGTGTACTAACTGGTGGTACTAAACAGCTAGATCGGGCACGAATAGTTGAGTTGATACGACAATGTGCAACTTTACATCAAAATGGACATAAAATTATTATTGTTACTTCTGGCGCCATTGCCGCAGGTCGCGAATACTTAAACTACCCTACCTTACCTAATACTATCGCCTCAAAGCAATTACTCGCCTCTGTTGGGCAAAGCAAACTGATACAACTTTGGGAACAGCTATTTTCTATCTATAAAATCTATATTGGCCAAATGTTACTAACTCGTGCAGATCTAGAAGATCGTGAAAGATTTTTAAATGCACAAGATGTATTAAAAGCCATGTTAGATAATCGTATCGTTCCTGTAATCAATGAAAACGATGCAGTAGCGACAGTCGAAATAAAAGTGGGCGATAACGATAATTTATCTGCCCTTGCTGCTATTTTAGCTCAAGCTGATAAACTGATATTATTAACCGATATTGATGGTTTATATACAGCCGATCCAAGAACAGATAGTAATGCAAAACTTATCCAAGAGATCGACCAGATAGATGATAATTTACGTAGTATTGCTGGTGGTAGTGTTTCTGGACTGGGTACAGGAGGTATGAGCACAAAATTACAAGCTGCGGAAATTGCAGGTAGCGCAGGTATTGAAGTGGTAATTGCAGCTGGAAATAGATCTAATGTGATTATTGATATTATCAATAATCAATTTGTTGGCACAAAATTTTTGCCGCAAAAAACGCCACTAGAGCACCGAAAATACTGGTTATTTGGCGCGCCTAAAGCTGGTAAAGTATTTTTAGATGATGGTGCGGTTAATGCAATATTAAACAACGGTAGTTCACTACTACCAAAAGGCATTATAAAAGTTGAAAAAAACTTTTCTCGTGGTGAAGTGATTGATATTTGTAATAGCATCGGCAAGCATATTGCTCAAGGTGTTAGCCGATACAATAGCGATGCACTGAGGCAAATTGCAGGACACCATTCCAAAAAAATTAGCCAAATTATTGGCTATGAATATGGTTCTGTTGCTGTTCATCGAGATGATATGATAATTAAATAACAGATAATTGAATTAATGTTTTTCCGATATAACCCAATCATAAACAAAAAATAATGTATTATTGTATTAAACGATTAACTCATTAGGATAGAAAATAAAGTCATCTTAAGGAAGAATCTAATCCAAAGTTTGCGTATTTACTCATTAAAAGTGATGAGAAGTTCTGTTACCAAATTCTACAATAAACCAACCGATTGTAGCGTTACAATTTCAGGTTTCGCATTATGAGTTCTTCAAAAACTTATTATATAGCTAAATACATCATCTTTTGACCAAATCATCCATCGGAAACCTTACGTTTCTCAGATTGTTAGATAACTCCATTACTAAATCTTTGAAGATTTTTTATTCATTTTCAGTTGTTTATTTTTTGTATATTACAAATATTAAAAATAAGTAAATACAACAATTATTTATAGGATTGGATAAAACACATTTTCAGCCAATTATTGCAGCGCTTATCACATCACTTGCTGTTTATAAAATGTGTTAATCCTTTTAAAACTTTAGCTGTTCCAATTAAATAATTTATCTTGCTGCGCGCTCTAAAATAGCTTCAGCGGGCTGTCTTTGTATGTAAACCATTCTAGCAATTAATAATAATGCTGCAACAGCAAGCCCTGATATAATTCCTATCCAAAAACCAGCGGCACCGATTGGTTTAATGATTAGATCGGTCAATCCTAGAACATAACCAACAGGCAATCCAACAACCCAATAAGATAGTAGTGTAATAAAAAAGATGCTTTGAGTATCTTTATAACCTCGCAACACATTACTTGCCACAACTTGCAAATAGTCAGATGCTTGATAGATAGCAAGTAAAATAATTAACTGCATACAGATAGCAATGACCGCAGCCTCGCTGGTAAATAGTGCGATAATTGGTGTTCTAAAAATGACTAGAACTAGTGCAACAAAAACAGCCATGCAGAGCGATATTGATAAACTAATATAGGCGGTTTGTTTAGCTAACGCTGGTTTTTTATTACCTAGTAAATAGCCAACACGTATACTGGTTGCAACACCAAGAGATAATGGAATAGCAAAGGTCAAACTACTGATAGTAAAAATGATTTGGTGAGCTGCAACGGTTATTTGCCCTAATGGAGCTATTAATAACGCAATCACAGCAAAAAGGCTCATTTCAAAGAAGTAAGCCAGCGCTAAAGGGGTACCCAGTATAATAATCTTTTTGATTATATTAAAATCAACCAGTTTTGTGATTGGAGTATTACGTATATCTTGTTGGCTTGGACTAACTAGTGTATATAAGCGTATTAAAATAAACATAAGCCAAAATATAATTGTTGCTGTAATGCCACAACCAACGCCACCAAAAGCAGGTAAGCCTAACTTACCATAGATTAAAATGTAGTTAATTGGAATATTGGCAAGAAGAGCAATAAATATGATGACCATAGCGGGTTTAGTATTCGATAGTCCCTCACATTGATTTCGGTAAACTAAAAAGAGTAAGAACGCAGGCACCCCCCACATGATAGCGCGTAAAAATGAGACGGCAACGTTAACCATTTCGGGATCAATCGGGTGCTCAACTGAACTCCTTAAATTAATTATTTTGTCAGAATGATATAAGAAAATCATCATTAATATCGACAATATTAAAGCAATTACCACGCCTTGACGAGTTTGGCTTGCAACCTGATCACGTTTAGCTGCACCATTTAAGTTTGAGATAATGGGGGTTAGCACCGTTAACAAACCTTGGCCAAATAAAATTGTTGGTAACCAAATTGATACGGCAATAGCTACTCCAGATAAGGCTGTTTTGCTATAATTTCCCGCCATGATAGTATCGACAAAGGTGATTGCCGTTTGAGATACTTGTGCAATAAGTACAGGAACTGCTAATTTACCAAGATTTTTTACTTCGTGTTTATAATGTTGTTTCATGGTTTATTACCTTTTAACTGTTCCCCAGAGGTCGTATTCATCAGAATGTTCAATATTAACTTGAACAATATCACCTACTTTAACTTGGTTTTCTTCATTTAAATATACAACACCGTCTATTTCAGGAGCATCAGCCATGCTACGGCCTATTGCGCCTTCATCATCAACTTCATCAATAATAACGGGAAGCGTTTTACCTATTTTGGCTTGTAGCTTTTGTGTTGAGATTTTTTGCTGTAATTGCATAAAACGATCAAAACGCTCTTGTTTGATCGTTTCTGGTATTTGGTTAGCTAGTTTATTGGCAGCAGCACCTTCTACGGGGCTATATGTGAAGCAACCAACACGATCCAATTGTGCTTGAGATAAAAAGCTAAGCAATAGCTCAAAATCTTGATCTGTTTCACCTGGGTATCCGACTATAAAAGTGGAGCGCAAAGTAATATCTGGGCAGATTTCACGCCATTTATCAATTCTCTCTAAGGTTCTTTCAATAGTTCCCGGTCGTTTCATTGATTTTAAAACTGATGGGCTTGCATGTTGTAACGGCACATCTAAATAAGGTAGGATTTTTCCTTCAGCCATTAATGGTATTAAGTCATCAACACTAGGATAAGGGTACATATAATGCAATCTTACCCAAATTCCTAGGTTAGCTAACTGTTCACAAAGGGTCTGAATATCGGTTTTTAATGGTATACCATTCCAAAAGTTAGTACGGTTTTTTATATCGATACCATAGGCTGACGTATCTTGCGCAATAACTAATAGTTCTTTAACTCCACTATCAGCTAAGCGTTTAGCTTCATCTAAAACGTTACCAATTGGTCGGCTAATCATATCTCCGCGCAAAGATGGGATAATGCAAAATGTACAACGGTGGTTACAGCCTTCTGAAATTTTGAGATAAGCATAATGTTTCGGTGTTAATTTCACACCTTGTTGAGGAATCAAACTCGTATAAGGATTATATGCAGGTTTGGGGACATATCTATTAACATGACTTAATACAGATTCATAGCTATGTGGGCCAGATATTTCAAGTACTTTGGGATGTACAGATCTAATTTGATCTTCTTTTGCGCCAAGGCATCCAGTAACAATGACTTTACCATTTTCGTTCAATGCTTCACCAATTGCTTCAAGAGATTCTTGTACGGCACTATCAATGAATCCACAAGTGTTAACAATAACCAGATCGGCATTATCATAGCTTGGCACAACTTGATAACCTTGCGTGCGTAATTCAGTTAAAATTCGTTCAGAATCGACTAAGTTTTTAGGACAGCCAAGGCTCACAAATCCAATTGTAGGGGGTGATATATTCATAGTGTTTATAATTGTGTTTTATATAAAGAGGTATTGTTTGAGAATTTAATAAACTATTTTTATAATTATTTGCTAATCAAAATAGCCTCGGCATTCTATCACATTTCATTATAGTTGATACACTGATTTTCAAATTTGAAAGGAATATTAGATATGTATTAACTGATTTAGTTAATAGTAGTAATAAGATTTAACCTATTATTTTTAAACAGAAAAAACAACTTATTGAATAACACCTCCATTTCAACCAAATATAGCCTTTATTACTAATAAAGGCTATTTTAATAATAGGAAGATAAATTTATTAACAATCTTATTTTAATGCATTAGTGACTTCGTCTATCTGAAGATTTATGCTTTCAGCACCACCACCAGACAAATACCAAAGATCAGGTGTTAAATAAACTACTTTTGTTTTGCTTTTGTTTAGTACTTTTGGAGAAAAATAGTGTTCAACCATACCTTGATTACCAATTGCTTTACTGCGGTCAACGATAAAAACGATATCTGGTTTCACTGATTTGATGTAATTATCATCAATAAAAACTGGCGCAGGTTTCCCGAGTTTTGATTGCGCAGGCATAATAGTTAGCGGCACAGCACGCTTAACGTTTAGCACATCATGAATAAGCGCCGCACTTGAGCTTGAATTAATAAGTATCATCTTTCCATCATTGTGGATAGCTACAATGGCCTTTTTAGGGCTGGCTTGAGCTACAGATTGGGCATTTTGAATTTTTTTATCTAATGATTGGATAATTTCATTCGCTTTGCTTTCTGACCCAGTTATATTGGCTAGCACTTGAATATGGTTTTTGGTCGATTCAACATAATTTTTAGCATCAACACTTAAATTAATGACAGGTGCTATTTTTGATAGTTCTTCAGTTTTACTTGCTTGACGCCCATCAATTACAATCAAATCAGGCTTAACTTTTTTGATTACCTCAATATTAGGCTCTTTCATATTACCAGTATCGGAGAGCGACGCATTATTAAATTGTTGCAAATAAGATGGAATAACTGATAGTGAAGTTGCAGCAACTATCGCTCCTTTTCCTAACGCATCTAAAGTATCTAATGCACCATAATTCATTACTACTACTTTTTTAGGCGATTTAGGAACAACTACCGTTTGGCTATCAGTAATTACGCGCATTGTTGATGACTGACAGGCGGTTAACCCTAATACAATTACAGCAATACTACTCAAAAGTAACTTTTTTTTCTTATTCATGTCTAAATTCTCGCATCGGTTTAGTTTAAATGATAATAATTATTATTCAACAAAGAAAGTTTGTCTAGATCTAAATAATTTTTTACAAAGATATTGATAATCATTATCATATAGTGTAGTGTGCTTAGAAATGAGAAGAAATGTAAATATCATTATAAATAATGGGGTTATAATAAATGAACGCAAAAAGGAAGTTTAAGTTGGCAACACATGTCATTAATACTAGCATTTTGTTGTCATTATCAAGTACTGCTATGGCTGCTAGCAATTCAGATACTGATACCATGGTTGTTACTGCATCAGGTTTCTCACAACAAGTGAAAGAAGCACCTGCGACTATTACAGTTATTACACCTAAAGAAATCGAAAATAAACCTTACCGCGATGTTACTGATGCGCTAAAAGATATCCCTGGCGTAAATATTACCGGTGGTGGTGATTCTACTGATATTAGCATTCGTGGTATGGATGCAAAGTATACCTTGATATTAGTTGACGGCAAAAAAATCAGTACGCGTGAAACAAGACCGAATAGTGACAATTCTGGTTTTGAACAAGGCTGGCTACCACCATTAACAGCTATTGAACGTATTGAAGTAGTGCGTGGGCCGATGTCATCACTATATGGCTCTGATGCCATGGGTGGGGTTATTAATATCATTACCAAAAAAGTGTCAAATAAATGGCAAAGTGGCCTGCGTCTAGAATCAGTTATTCCTTATCGTTCAAAAGAAAAAGATACCTATACTGGTAGTTTCTCAACTATGGGACCGATTATTGATGATATTTTGGGTATCCAACTTTATGGACAATATTCAAGACGCCATGAAGACAAATTTTTAAATGGTCATTCAGGACAAAAATTACGTAGCTTAAATGGTAAATTATCTTTAAATGCATCTGATACACAAAAATTTGATCTTGATTTTGGACGATCTTTGCAAAATAGTAACGCAACCGCAGGCAAAACAAGAGATAAATCTAGAAATAATTTTAATCGAGATAATCGCCGTAATTCGTTTGCTCTGACACATAATGGTTTGTTTGGTGATGTATCTACCACTTCCTTTGTTGCTTATGAAGGCAATAACAACCCTAAAAGAAGTATGAAAATTCGAAATACCGACGTAGATACACGTGTGACTATTCCTTTTAGTATCAATATGCTGACTTTAGGCGGAAAATATAATTATCAAGAATTACATGATAAAGGAAACCAGCTAAAAACAACATTATCTAAAATCGATCGTTGGAATTATGCGCTATTTGGCGAAGATGAATTACGCATTTTAGAAAATTGGAGCCTAACTTTAGGATTACGTTATAACAAAGATGAAAATTATGGCAGTAACTGGAATCCAAGAGTTTATAGTGTTTGGAATATTGATGATAACTTTACTCTAAAAGGAGGTTATTCTACAGGCTATGCAACTCCACAGCTACGTTATGTTGTAAGTGATTGGGGACAAGTAACTGGAGGCGGATACTCAGATGGGGTAATCATTGGGAATCCAAATTTAAAACCAGAAAAATCAAATAATTTTGAAATCGGGATCGGATATACTAATGATTATGGTATCGATACTTCTGCAACAGCATTTTATACAAAATATAAAGATAAAATTCAGTCATATTATATCTGTAATCACAAGCATAGCTGTGAGTTAAATGGTTATAGTAAAATATTTGACTTTATACAAGGTCGTGAAAATGTGGGTAAGGCCGATCTTAAAGGTTTTGAATTTTCATTCAAAACACCATTATTAACCGATTTTTTACTAAGCTCTAACTACTCTTGGACAAAAACAGAACAAAAAAGTGGCAAATATAAAGGACGTCCTTTAAATCGAACACCAAAACAAAAATTCAATACCCAACTAGATTGGTATGCTACTGAGCAATGGGATTTATGGGCTAAAATGGCCTATTATGGCATGGAATCATCGAATAATCGTAATGGTACAAAAGTTGACTATCCAGGCTATACTTTCTGGGATGTGGGTGCCTCTTTCCAAATAAACAAAGATGCTAAAGTTTATGGTGGGGTTTATAACTTGTTTGACAAAAACGTTTCTAACGAAGATTTTGGTAAAACCTTAGAAGGTCGCCGTTATTTTGTCGGTACCGAAATTAATTTCTAATCAATCTTTGTGTTTTGATTACGCTCTTAAGGCAGCTTTTAATATCGCTGCCTTTTTTAATGGCAAGATAAGTTTTAATTATATTCATCTTGATACAATTGTCTTGTAGCTATTATTAGAATTTATAGCTTAACCTTAATATGTATAACTGTTGCTGCAACAAACTAATAGGCAAAACTTTTCTAATAAAAATAAATTAATTGGCTAATATCAAGTTAATAATACCGACAATAACAATTTGCTTTTTTAGCCATAAGATATATACGCCTAAATAAATTAAGCAAATATTGAAATAACACCATGAAAAATATTATATTTGCTCCATTTTTTATAATATTATCTGATTATATTATTATGCAATAAATTATTTTTACAATTAAACGGTATAAACTCTGAATATTTTTCACAAATACACTAAACATCACTTGTAACTTTCCCCATTAATTATTTCATTATGTGGTTATTTTTTGACGCAAAGTAGTAATGTGAAGTTTTGGAAGATTAAGTGCGAAAATTTATGACACAATATTGTATATTTTTACTCAGCTTTAGCAAATGATAAAAAATAAATACATACCAATTCTAAAAAACTTATTGAATAAAGCGCTAGAATGGTACGCCCGGGTGGACTCGAACCACTGACCCCCACCATGTCAAGGTGATGCTCTAACCAACTGAGCTACGGGCGTATATTTGAAACACGCAAATATTAACTGGCAAATTGCTTTGTATCAAGTAAAAAAATAAAAAATAGCTGTTTTTTTAAGCTGTCGAACAGTATTGACTATATAATAAACATTATTTGCTTTGAAATTGAAAAAAACTTTGTATTACCATTTATGAAGTCTTTTATTAGTATTTTTTTATTTTTGCGAACAATTGTAAATTTATGAAAATTCTGGGTGGTTTGTTTAAATTAATTTAGCTATACTCGCTTCTTTACGTTAGGTGTTACATGTTTAGGATTGTATGTCGATAAAAGATCAGATTGAAGATGTGTTGCAAAATGTATTTGGTTATAAATCATTTAGAAACCAACAAAGGGAAATTATTGAATCTATTATCGATGGACGTGATACTTTAACAATTATACCAACTGGCGGGGGAAAATCTTTATGTTATCAAATTCCCGCAGTTTTGTTATCAGGAACAGCAATAGTTATTTCCCCATTAATTTCCTTGATGAAAGATCAGGTTGATCAATTATCAGCCAACGGTATTGCTGCTGCATATCTTAATGCATCACAATTGCAAACCGAACAACAAGAAGTACTAGCTAAATATTTAAATCACTCAATAAAGCTATTATATGTTTCACCAGAAAGGTTGGCTGTATACTCTTTTTCAACATTAATAGATGAACATCCACCTTCATTAATCGCCATTGATGAAGCGCATTGTATTTCACAATGGGGACATGATTTTAGGCCAGATTATCGTCAATTAGGTCAGCTTTCATCTCGTTTTCCAAAAGTGCCAATTGTTGCATTAACGGCAACCGCCGACAAAATGACTCAGGCTGATATTATTCATCAACTTAATTTGATCGATCCGTTAGTTATAGTAAGAAGCTTTGATCGACCTAATATTCGTTATACGGTGGTTGAAAAATTTAATCAAACCGAACAAATTGTCTCGTTTATTGAAACACAAAATGGTAATAGTGGAATTATTTATTGTTCAAGCCGTTCTAAAGTCGAAGATATGACCACAAGACTTGCTGCCCGCGGTTTTTCAGTTGCAGCGTATCATGCTGGGTTGACGAATAATGAACGCCAACAAGCCCAAGAATCTTTTTTAAAAGATGATGTTCAAATTATTGTTGCCACCGTTGCATTTGGAATGGGAATCAATAAACCCAACGTGAGGTTTGTTATTCATGCAGATTGCCCTAGAACTATCGAAGCGTATTATCAAGAAACGGGGCGAGCAGGACGAGATGGTGTGCCGGCTGAGGCGGTACTATTGTTTAATAAAAAAGACTTAGATTGGTATTATCGACAAATTAATGAAAAAATGGATGGT
Source organism: Gilliamella sp. Nev3-1 (assembly GCF_001690435.1). Classification (NCBI taxonomy): domain Bacteria; kingdom Pseudomonadati; phylum Pseudomonadota; class Gammaproteobacteria; order Orbales; family Orbaceae; genus Gilliamella; species Gilliamella sp. Nev3-1. Next base: position 26,444 of record NZ_LZHN01000064.1, read on the forward strand.
CAACATAAAGACGTTGAACAACATAAAATAAATGCCATGGAAGCATTTGCACAAAGTTTGACTTGCCGCCGAATTGTGTTGCTTAATTATTTTGGTGAGGATCGAACAGAGCCTTGTAATAACTGCGATGTTTGTTTATATCCACCTGAACATTATGATGGTCTAGTTGATGCACAAAAAGTTTTATCTTGCACTTACCGTATTGGGCAACATTATGGTGCTCAATATATTATTGATGTTTTACGTGGATCTGGACGTTCCCAAATTAAAGAAAGTGGTCATGATAAATTATCAGTTTATGGAATTGGCAAGCAGCATTCATCAGCTTATTGGCACAGCGTTATTAGGCAGCTCATTTATTTGGGATATTTATGCCAAAACATATCAACTTATACAACACTACAGTTAACGCAAAAAGCGCGTTCAATACTTAGAGGCGAAATACCGCTATCTTTGGCTAAACCTCGTTTAGAAATCGTTAAGAAAAGCCGTATAAATCGATATGCTAGAGCAATTAATTTAACAACAATTTTATCTTACGAAGAACGAATTTTATTTGGTAACCTTAAGCGACTGCGAAAAAATATTGCTGACGCAGAGGATATCCCTCCATATATTGTTTTTAGTGATGCGACATTGCTTGAAATGGTTCAAACCACACCAGCCAGTAAAAAGCAGCTAATTAATATTACTGGTGTAGGTAAAATCAAATTGGAAAAATATGGTAATTTGTTCTTAGATGAAATAAAGGAGTTTATGATAAAAAACATGTAATAATTTTTCATCAATTACATATAATAACCATCTTTAGAGAATTTTGATTTATTTGACCCTATAAATAATTTTATGTATTTGCTTATTTTTTAGCGTATTGTAGTGTATAAAAATAAGTAAATGAAAATGAAGACCAAAAGATTAAAATAGTTAGTAACTAAGTTAGCTAACAAGATACTCCCCCAATTGACTTGGATAAGTGAATATCTTTTCAAATAAATTGACCATCGAAACGACTCTTAATGCAAAATGACGGAGCATTTTGGTCATAACAAATATCACAGCAAGCAACAATCAGCGCAATGATTATAGCAAAAAGCGGTGATGAATAGTCATAGCAAGCTTGAGCTACCTTATACTATTCTCACCGCAAATTACATTATCTTTGTGTGTTATATTCAATATATGGTCATGTTTAATACATGTGTAAAAAAGATTCAGGAATCTATACCATTTCACCGTAAAGATGATTTATTACATAACATCCAATTGCGAGTAATAATAAAAATGTCAATAATTGGTTTTCCACATGCTAATTGAATAGCTAATTACAGAGGCAGAGTCGGTTATTTACAACAAGCTATCTAGTTAAATTTTATCAGATTGAAGAGCAATGCTTTATTCTATGATTGGATAACTGACTGGAAAAATGAATGGTGGGTTGTGAGGGGATCGAACCCGCGACCAATTGATTAAGAGTCAACTGCTCTACCGACTGAGCTAACAACCCACAAGAATTTATATAGGTATTCTATATAAATTTAACCAACATTGCAAATTACTAATCAATTTTATTTATTAACAATTTGAGATAAATCTCAAAAATATCAAATTTAATATGATAAGATGATTAAAACAATACAATTACTCTATTGAACTTTAATTTCTCATTGGTTAATAGTTACTACCCTTAGCAATTAAAATTTAATACAGCTTTTATGAAAATAATTTAGATTGTTATTGTTTTTAGTGCTTCAACAAGATTTTATGTCATAAATTATAAATAAGGAGGCAAAGAATGAAAATATCATCGGTAGCTATGGTGATTTCAATGGGGTTAGCAAGCTCAACTGCTTATGCACATACTGCAAATGAAATGATTATCCGAGGTGGACCTGTTTATGTTCACCCTCAAGATAAAAGTGATCATGTCAAAGTGGGCGGAGCAAAAACTGATCTAAAAGCAAAAGCGGATAACGACACTCAGCTTGGATTAAACTTTCAATATATGGTTACAGATAATATCGGTGTTGAATTATTAGCTGCAACCCCATTTAGCCACCAAGTTAAATTAGGAGGGGGAAATTCAACAGGGCTTTCTGGCGCTCATCTTGGTAAAATCAAACACTTACCACCTACATTAAGCGCTGTTTGGTATCCACTTGATTCACAATATGAGTTACAGCCCTATGTTGGATTAGGCATAAATTACACTTTCTTTTTTGATGAAAAACTTAGTAGAGAAGCTAAAAATGCAGGATTTCATGGTTTAGATCTTGATAGCTCTTGGGGATGGGCTGCACAAGTCGGTACAGATTATACCTTTAATAATAATTGGCTTATTAATGCTCAGATCCGGTATATTGATATTGAAACTAAAGCAACTACTCATTTAGGCAATACTAAAGTTACAGCCAATTATAAACTTGATCCATGGGTTGCGATGATTGGTGTGGGCTATAAATTTTGATTTAATAACGCATAAAAAACCTCTCAAATGAGAGGTTTTTTATTACAAAGATTAGAGATTTTTTATTGCAGCATACTGTTCTTGCAGTTTTGCTTTATCATCAATATAACCTTGTTGTTTTTCTTTCTCTTTGGCAACAACTGCTGCGGGAGCCTTGTCAACAAAGCTTGCATTAGATAATTTATTAGTAATGCGAGTAATTTCACCTTCAATGCGAGCAATTTCTTTCTCTAAACGAGCAAGTTCATCTTCTTTATTAATTAATCCCGCCATCGGCATTAATAATTCTGCACCATCTACTAATTTTGTTACCGATAATGGTCCACTTTCACCTTCATCTAATAATACTATTTCAGATAATCTAGCGAGTGATTCAATAAAGCTAATATTATCGCTAATGATTCGGTGCACCGTTGGTGTTGCTTTGCGAATTAATAATTGCAAAGGTTTGCTTGGTGCAATATTCATTTCAGCACGAATGTTACGAACCGCAATAACAACATCTTTAATCCAATTGATATCGGCAACAGCTTCATTATTTAAATGCTGTTTATCACAAGCAGGCATTGGCTGTAACATGATAGTATCAGCTTTGATTTTCATTAATCCTTTTACATTTTGCCAAATTTCTTCAGTAATAAATGGAATAATAGGATGAGCAAGACGCAGCAAAGCCTCTAAAACAGTAACTAAGGTGTGACGAGCCGCGCGTTGCTGTGAAGATTCACCATGGGCTAAAATAGATTTTGTTAGCTCTAAATACCAGTCACAGAATTGGTTCCACGTGAACTCATATAGAATGTTAGCAGCTAAATCGAAACGATAAGTATCAAAAGCTTCACGATAAGCCTTAACTGTTTGATTAAATTCAGTCAAAATCCATTTATCCGCTAGAGAGTAATCAAAATCGCCACCATTGAATCCGCAATCATGCCCTTCTGTATTCATCAATACATAACGGCTAGCATTCCAAAGCTTGTTACAGAAGTTGCGATAACCTTCCAAGCGTTTTAGATCCCAATTGATATCTCGTCCTGTTGAAGCTAATGCGGCTAAAGTAAAACGTAGTGCATCCGTGCCGTGAGCTTCTATACCATTAGGAAATTGTTTTTGAGTGCGTTTAGCGATTTTTTCCGCTAATTGAGGTTGCATCATGTTGCCAGTACGCTTTTCTAATAGTTCTGGTAGTGAGATGCCATCAATCATATCTAAAGGATCGATAACATTTCCTTTAGATTTTGACATTTTTTGCCCTTCTTCATCACGAATCAATCCAGTTACATAAACCGTTTTAAATGGAACCTGTGGCTTGCCATCTTTATCTTTAATAAAGTGCATAGTCATCATGATCATTCGCGCAACCCAAAAGAAAATAATATCAAAGCCAGTAACTAAAACATTAGTTGGGTGGAACGTGGCTAAATCATCAGTCTTATTCGGCCAGCCTAATGTTGAAAATGTCCAAAGCGCTGAAGAGAACCAAGTATCAAGCACATCTTCGTCTTGGTTAAGCTCAATATCATCAGCAAGGTTATTTTCACGACGCACTTCCGTTTCATCTCGCCCGACATAAACATTTCCTTGTTTATCATACCAAGCTGGAATACGGTGTCCCCACCATAATTGTCGAGAAATACACCAATCTTGAATGTCATTCATCCAAGAAAAGTACATATTTTCATACTGTTTTGGCACAAATTGAATATCGCCATTTTTTACCGCTTCAATGGCAGGCTCTGCAAGCACTTTAGCACGTACATACCATTGATCGGTTAGCATAGGCTCAATAACAACACCACCACGATCGCCATATGGAACGGTTAAATCATGTGGCTCAATTTTGTCTAAAATACCCTGTGATTCACACTCTGCCACAATCGCTTTACGTGCGGCAAAACGCTCTAAGTTTTGGAACTGAGCTGGAATTATTGTTCCATATGCCTCGCTTGGCTCGCCATTAGTATCAAATACTTGAGCTTGCTCACCAATATGACCATCAAAAGTTAAGATATTTATCATTGGTAATTTGTGGCGTCGCCCTACTTCATAGTCGTTAAAGTCATGAGCTGGCGTGATTTTTACGCAACCTGTACCTTTAGTCATATCGGCATGCTCATCTCCAATAATCGGTATACGACGATTAACAAATGGTAATACAACAAATTTACCAATCAGATCTTTATAACGCGGATCTTCAGGATTAACAGCAACACCGGTGTCACCCAATAAAGTTTCAGGACGGGTTGTAGCAACAACTAAATAATCTTTACCTTCAGCTGTTTTTACGCCATCAGCTAATGGGTAACGTAGATGCCACATTGAACCTTTAACCTCACGATTTTCAACCTCAAGATCTGAGATTGCTGTGCGTAATTTGGGATCCCAATTGACTAAACGTTTACCGCGGTAGATTAAATTTTCTTGGTATAATTGGACAAAGACTTCTTTAACTGCATTTGACAAACCTTCATCCATTGTGAACCGTTCACGATCCCAATCAACCGAATCGCCCAAACGTCGCATCTGCTTGGTAATGCTTCCTCCAGACTCTGCTTTCCATTGCCAAATTTTTTCAATAAATGCATCACGCCCATAATCATGCCGCGTTTTATTCTCTTCAGCGGCAATTTTCCGCTCAACCACCATTTGCGTTGCAATACCAGCATGATCAGTACCCGATTGCCACAAAGTGTTATTGCCTTGCATACGATGATAGCGAATTAAAGCATCCATAATAGTTTGTTGAAACGCATGCCCCATATGTAAACTACCCGTTACATTTGGCGGTGGAATAGCAATACAATAACTTGGTTGAGACTTGTCACCATTGGGTTTGAAATAACCGCTTTCTTCCCAATGTTTATAAATAGGTTGTTCAATTTCGTGTGGATTATAAGTTGTATTTTTCATAATAAATGCACAAATCCTGATTTAAAGCATAAAATGGTTGCTATTCTACAGTAAAATAGCCAAACAATAAATTAGCATAACAATAAACTCACGGATTTAATCTGCTTTTTAAGAATTTTTATCAGAGAATGAATTACCAAAAAATACCGCTGACTATTAAGCGGTATTTTCATAATTGTCATTCATAATTTTGTCTACAATTATTGCTGTTGGTAAATAAAATTATCAATTAATCGTGTTTTACCAATATAAACCGCCAAGGCACATAAACTATCTTTGGCAAGCATATTAATCGATGCTAATGATGCTAGATCGACAAATTCAATATAGTCAATTTTAGCCAAAGGTTGGTTGGAAATAACATCATCCATTGCTTTCTTAATAACTGTTACTGACTTTTCGCCCTGCTTTATCATTTCCTTAGCGCATTCAATTGCTTGATAAAGACAAACAGCAGCCTTACGTTCACTTTCAGACAAATAGCTATTACGTGAGCTTTTAGCCAAACCATCTGCTTCGCGCACAATCGGGCAACCGATAATATCAATATCGAAATTTAGATCACTGACCATCCGTTTAATGACAGCTAACTGCTGCGCATCTTTCTGCCCAAAATAGGCGCGATCGGGTTGAGTAATATTAAATAATTTGGTAACAACCGTACATACACCTTTAAAATGTCCTGGGCGCCTTTTTCCACACAATGCATCTGTTAAGTTATTCACATCAACATAGCTACTAAAATTAGGCATATACATTTCACTTGCCGTTGGATGAAAAATCAAATCAACGCCCATTTGCTCACAAGCTACTTTATCTCGTTCTAAATCACGTGGGTAACTATCTAGATCTTCTGACGGGCCGAATTGTATAGGGTTAACAAATATGGTCACAATCACTTTTTGGTTATCTTTTTTAGCCGCAGCCATTAAACTTTGATGACCTTCGTGCAAAAATCCCATTGTTGGAACAAGACCGATGCTATAACCTGCTTGTCGCCAAACTTTAACTTGTTCTCGTACTTGTTTTATTGTCGTTACAACATTCATTTGTATTAACCCTTTTTGTTAACAGTAAATTCAAGTTTAAGTTTTTCTATAATGTCATTATCAATGGCGAACTCATGAATTGCCTCTGGGAACTGTTGTTTATTGACTTCTTGACAATACTGTTTAAAAGCTTGTTTCATTTGATCGCCAATTGACCCAAAAGATTTTACAAATTTTGATGATATGCCATCATACATGGATAACATATCTTGATAAACAAGCACTTGCCCATCACAATTCACACCAGCACCAATACCAATGGTAGGTATGCTTACTAATTCTGAGATAATTTTTGCTAAATCAGCCGGCACACACTCTAATAAAATGGCTACAGCGCCGGCTTGCTCAACCGCTAATGCATCAAGAACAATATTTTTAGCCTCTTGATAATCCTTGCCTTGAACTTTATATCCCCCTAAAGCAAGCACGGATTGAGGCATTAATCCTATATGTGCAACAACAGGAATCGAAGCTTGCGTAATCATTTTGATATGCTCACAAAATGCTTGCCCACCTTCAAGCTTAACCGCTTGCGCTTGACCTTCTTTAATCAAACGACCCGCATTTAAAACAGCATCGTAAACCGAGGTGTGGTAAGACATAAAAGGTAAATCTGTGACAACAAATGCGGATCTTGCTGCTCTTGCTACCGCTTTTGAGTGGTGGATCATATCATCCATCGTAACCGATACGGTGCTATCGTAGCCAAGCATAACCATACCTAAAGAATCACCAACTAATAAACAATCCACACCACTTTCGTCCATCAATTTGGCTGTCGTATAATCATACGCCGTCAACATGGTAATTTTCTGACGATTTTGTTTACGCTTTTGTAAAGTAACAATAGTATTTTTCAAGATAACAACTCCAATTCTAATTGTCGATAATCCTTATTTGGATGCTTTGTTCGACTCATTCTAAGTAAAATAGCGGATAATTGTTGATAAATAGACTTATATTCGGTTGGTAAAGCATTTAAATGTTGTTTAATTGTTTCAACATCTCCTCGCTCAACAGGCCCAGTTAAGGCTCCAATAACCCCCACACGGCAAACCGCATTAGCATTATCTAGAAATAAAGCGTGCCAAGCCTGTTCAGTAAATTCTTCGTCTAATCCACTTTGAGCCAGCAAGCTAGTCCCAACTTGTGCTAAAGCAATAACCTGATTACTTAACATAACACAAGCGGCATGATAAAGATGCTTTTTCTTGGCTGAAAGGATCGCGATAGGATTTTTTAATAGGCTTAAACGCTTTTGTAGCTGAAAAATCACGTTGTTATTAGCTTCTAACGTAAAAAAAACTTTCGGCATGGCATGATAACAATCAAACCGATCATATATGGCATATAAGGGGTGTAAAGAAAAAGCAAAAGGATGAACAGATTGATTATTGATAAAGATATGCGATGTAAGCAAACCACTACAGTGACCAATCCATTTATTAGTAATAGGCAACAGACAAAGATCTTGCCAAACATTAGTTACTTGGTCATCGGGCACTGTGAGCAATAAGCAATTACAGTCATTAACTAAATCAGCTAAAGTTGAATATGCTTGGCTTTGGGTAAAATCGCTCGCCTCTTGTGTGTGAGCATAGGTTCGACTATAAAATCCCGCTACCTTTATGCCACATAAAGTAAAATGCTTTGCTAGTGTACATCCTACTTTACCTGCACCAATAAAACCAATAATCATTATCACTATAAATTGTTTAATAATTATCGCATTATAGCCCAATCGGTTTGATATTCAATCAATTTAACTATTGATAACAAATAAAATTTATTGTGGTATTCCTAATATCAAGTAGAGACAAAACCACTAAAAAACAGAAACTTATTTGCAATTCAAGCACAGAAAAACAAGTCCTCCGATAAAAAGATGTTTAATAATATTACGATGTTTATATGTAAATATTTAACATTACAAAAAACTACTAAGCGCCTTATTTTTAGGTATAATAATTGTATAGAGATAGTTACTGTTTTTTGTATATAGTGGATACGAGGGCTAAAATAACTGATCATACTCAGTTGGCTATTGTTAAGAACCCCTCACACCACCATAGGCATCTTCCATTTCAAGTATTAATAGCTATCTATTTTACCTTTTATTCATAATTAATGATGTAAAAACAAAACACCGAAAAATATTAATTATGTCTATTAACTTTAGATCATTATCTTCTTAACTTAACAATCATAGGCACTTATATGAATTCATATTTATTACTATTTTTTGCAATTATTTGTGAAGTAATAGCTACATCTTCATTGAAACTATCAAATGGTTTCACTAATTTGATATTCTCAATTATTACTATTATTGGCTATAGTGCATCGTTTTATCTTCTTTCATTAGCATTAAAAACCATTCCTGTTGGTATTGCCTATGCGATTTGGTCTGGAATCGGCATTGTATTAATCAGTTTAATTGCGTGGATCTTTCTAAAACAAACCTTAGATTTAGCAGCACTAATAGGCATGGGATTTATCATGTTTGGTGTGGTGATTATTAATTTATTCTCGAAAGTTGCGGGGCATTAACATCTAAATATGATGATTTTTTTATTAAAAATAGCATTAGCTTGAACAAAATATTGAAGTATTTTATTCAGCTAATGCTATAAATTGCGTTATTAATCGTTTTTTAACACGCTTTTATAATCAAAAGTCGTTTTAAATAAACCTAAAATACAATTCACTGTTTTAGCAAGATTATTAATTTAGGCATGAATTACAAAATATTTTGTAATTGGATATATCAAATAATGAATAAACCAGCAATGCTTCTATTGCTATTATGCTTGAATTATACCTATATAAAATAATCTTAAACGATTACCCAACGTTATTAGCCATTTGACACATTATGGTATATTATCATTATGTAAAAAAATATTTACATTTAATTTATTACCCATTTAATTTGCAAGTAAACGGCAATAGTGAGTTAACAAAGATATCGACTAAAATTAAGTTAGGTCGAGTTCTAAAAAGCCCAATTGAAGTTTAATAATTTTTATCGTTTTATTCATTTGTAACTTTACTCTTAGATTATAAACACTTAATTATAAAAACTTAGATATCAAATTAAGTTGAAATCATTAAAAACGGTTCTTTGATTATCGGCGGATTAAATCATCGCCATAACCAACCCATTTATAAGTAGTTAAAGCTTCAAGCCCCATTGGTCCTCGTGCATGTAATTTCTGTGTGCTGACAGCCACTTCAGCGCCTAAGCCAAACTGTCCACCATCGGTAAAACGTGTTGAAGCATTGACATAAACTGCTGCCGCATCAACCAAATTAGTGAATTGCTGTGCATTAGATAAATTACGGGTTAAAATGGCCTCGGAATGACCGCTACCATATTCACGAATATGTTCTACGGCGAGTTCAAGTGAGTCAACCATGACTACATTTAAATCTTTTGATAGCCATTCTTGGCGTAAGTGCTGATCTTCAACAGCAAAAACATTTGCAACGCAACATTTTAATATTTCATAAGAATTGGGATCAGCATGCAACACAACATCATTATCAGCCATAATTTGACTAAATTTAGGTAAGAATTTATCTGCAATGTTTCGATGAATAAGAAGCGTTTCAAGCGTATTACACGTACTTGGTCGTTGAGTTTTAGCATTTACGATAATAGAAAGAGCTTTATCATAGTCAGCGCTTTCATCAACAAAAATATGACAGACACCAATACCACCAGTAATGACAGGAATTGTTGAATGCTCACGGCATAATTTATGTAAGCCAGCGCCTCCACGTGGAATGATCATATCAACATATTGGTCAAGTTTAAGTAATTCAGTAATGTATTTGCGATCAGGATTATCAATACATTGTATTGCTGCTTTAGGTAATCCTGCTTGGTCTAATGCCTGCTGAATGATAGAAATAGTCACAGCATTTGTGTGCATGGTCTCTTTTCCACCTCGCAATATTGCTGCATTACCCGTTTTTAAGCAAAGCGTAGCAATATCAATGGTGACGTTTGGCCGAGCCTCATAAATAACGCCAATCACCCCTAAAGGCACTCGGCGACGTTGTAGCTTTAAACCACTATCTAGGGTTGAACCATCAATAATTTGACCAATGGGATCGGTTAATGAAACCACTTTACGAACATCATTAGCAATAGCCATTAACCGCTCAGGGGTTAATAATAACCGATCAATAATAGCCGCGCTCAGCCCCTGTGTTTTTGCTATTTCAATATCACGCTCATTTGCAACTAAAATAGCTGTGCAGTGCTGTTCTAATAAATCAGCAATCATCGTCAATACTTTATTTTTGATTGTTATTGGACATTGGGCTAATTGGTATGATGCCAGTTTTGCAGCTTTACCCATTTGTTGTAACATTATTATCACCATTAAGTTATATTCTTGTTTGCATCACTTCATTTTTTAAATGACTGTGTTTTACTAGCTATATCATTCTAATCTATAAAAATTTATTTACGAGCAGTATTTTTGAGCCTATCTAAATTATAGATTTAATTTCTTAAATAAAACATAAGCATAACTGTTAATATAATATTGAAATAAACCAGTATTATAAAAGCAAATATTTTCACCTCAAAAAGTCGTTCAGAAAACCCATTGATTTTATTGAAGTTTTTATTTCAATTTATTTATACTAAATCAACATGTTATAAATGATAAAGTCGCCTACATTGAGACATATGAAAGTTTATATTTAATACCCCCTTTCTTTAATTAAATTTTGCCAGAAAAGTCACTAAATTTATTGTAATTAACATTGAATTCCGATTTTTGGAAAAATATTCAAACACAATGGTGATATGATGGCTTACTTGATTAAATTTGGGTATTCCTAATGGAAAAATATACAACAGAGGTATTTAGGCAAGCTCGTATAAGCAGAGATCCTCGGTTTGATGGCAAAGTATTTATTGCTGTTAAAACAACAAAAATATTTTGTCGAACAATTTGTCCTGCAAAACTACCACTGGAAAAAAATGTTACCTACTACTTATCCAAAGAAGAAGCCCTTAGCGCAGGTTATCGCCCGTGTTTTCGTTGTAAACCCGAATTCTCGCCAAATTTTAACGAGCTTTCTCGTTACTCTATATTTACGCAACAAGCTATAAAGTTGATCCAATCAGGAGAAATGCTGACATCTAGTGTAGAAGATATTGCATCAGCCTTATTTACTTCCAGTAGAAATCTAAATAAAGCGTTTACAAAAAACTTAGGAATACCTTTAAAACAGTTTCAAGATATGACAAAAGCATTATTTGCGAAAAAACTGTTATACTCATCAAATTTAAGTATTGTTGAAATATCAGAAGCGTGTGGATATAGTTGCGTTAGTGGTCTTTATAACCTGATTAATCGATTTTTGAAAGTTCCAGTTCGAAAATTACTTAGTAAAACTAAGGATGGGGCGAAACTAACAATTGATTTAAAAATACCTTATATAAATTTTTACAATTGGGATTTTTTCCTCACATTTCAATCAAAAAGGCTTATTAGCAACATCGAAAGTATCGAAGGTAGAGTCTATCGACGCACAATAGAAATTGAAAATATCAAAGGCTACTTTGAAATCAAGTGCGAAGATCGTGTTTTTATTATAACTTTATCTAGGTCATTTCTACCCAAAATGGCAGAAGTCTTAAGAAAAATTTCAGCCATGTTTGATTTGAATTCAAATATTAATTTTATTGAAGATCGGCTTAAAAATTTATATCCATCTATAATAAAAAATAAAGGGTTGCATATTCCTGGTGTTCTTTCGCCATATGAAGCAGGAATTCGAGCTATATGTGGTCAACAAGTCTCTGTTTCCGCGGCGACCAATTTACTAAATCAATTTGCTTCTATTTTTCACAAAAAAGATGAACAAGCAAATCATTACTTTCCCTGCCCAAAAGAAATTACAGCGTCTGGGTTAGACAGAATGAAAACAACTCAATCCAAAAAAAATACATTATTTGCATTTTCTCAGTGGTGCTGCGATTACGATATAAATTCACATATCGATAGTTTGAGCCAAGTAAAAGGTATTGGTCCGTGGACTATCAATTATATAAAGTTAAGAGGAATGAATGCTTCAGATATTTGGATGGAAACGGATTTAGGTATAAAAAAAGCGCTCGATAAATATGAGCTTCGAAATAGTGATAGTGCTGCACCGTGGAGAAGCTATTTGAGTATTCATTTATGGAACAATTTGTGATGTATTTTGATCAACTTACATGCCCAAAATCATTTCCTTGGCATTTTGCAAATATAGTTGCTACAAATGAACATATCATTGAAGTAATGTTTTCTAACACAGCATCAGAAATTAATAAAAACAAAATCACTGAATTATGTAAACAGCAATTAATACTCTATTTTTCTAAAAAATTGACCACTTTTTGTCTTCCTTTCATATCTCAGGGAACACGCTTTTCGTCCACTGTCTATGATGAATTACTCAAAATTCCTTTTGGTTACACTAGTACTTATAAAGAAATAGCTATTTACCTTGGTTCAAAAAATAAATCAAGAGCGGTTGGTTATGCTTGTTCATTGAACAAAATTTCTATTATTGTGCCATGCCACCGTGTAATAAGCTCTGATGGTGGTTTGAAAGGTTATGCTGGCGGCCTGATAACAAAAAAATGGCTTCTTAACCATGAATCATTGCTAAAAAATAATGTTAATTTATTTTGAGTATGTCTTAGTTTTCAGAAAGGATTACTGTTATTTATGTGTAATATTAATGATGAATCAAATAATAAAAATATTTCGTTTTTGGAGTATATAAAAAAACCTTTTAATCGATTACCAATATATCAATTTTGGTATCAAATTTATTATGTGGAAATGAATCGAAAAATATCGGATTTAAACCATTCCAAAAGAATAATTTATGATGATTTAGAACCCTATTCCATAATTTATGCTGCTCATTTTAAGGACAAGGTCGTTGCCACCATCAGGTTGATAGAGTCTGAGAAAATGCTTAATTCAGAATATAGTTTAATGCTTCAATCTGTTACTAAAAATAATTCTATATTTTTAACAAAATTGATGGTTTCAAAAGATTTTCGGTGCTTAGGTTTGGGTTGTAACTTGTTAGCGCAAGCGGAAAAACTTGCAAATTTAAGAGGTAAAAAAACAATCATTCTGGATTGCAATGATTATATGGTTCCATTTTTTTTAAAAATGGGTTTTATTTCACAAATATAACTACGGTTAATAGTCCACACTACGGGGATGTTTATTGACTGAAAATAGTAAAGGCTAAAATAAATTATGAATTATTCTACTTTCAAAGCGTTACACTCTAAAAAATCTTTTTTTGTTTTGGCTAATTGCTGGGACGTGCTTTCAGCAAGAATTTATGAGAAGGCTGGTTATAAAGCTTTAGGTACATCAAGTAGCGCACTATCGGCCACCAACAACGTGAAAGATGGTGAAAACATCACATTCTACACAGTTTTGCATAATGCTCAAAATATTCTAAAGGTAGTAAAAATCCCCTTATCTGTTGATATGGAAAAAGGGTATTCATCTCGAGTAACTGATATTGTCGATAACGTGATTAAATTAGCAGATATCGGATGTTCTGGAATTAATATTGAAGATTCGCAAATTAGTGGAAGCTTACAATCCCCGACAAATTTTTCAAGAATTATATCGCTCATCAAATCAACATTGCTCGCCAAAGGGTTTCCTCATTTTGTTCTTAATGCAAGGACTGATACTTATTTGAGCCCATTTTGTCATGATAAATTGACTGAAACAATGGCTAGGGCTTCTATATATAAAAGTGCTGGTGCCGACTGTTTATTTGTTCCAGGGTTAAGCAATTTAAATGAAATTCGTGAGATTTCCGATGAAATAGCGCTCCCCTTAAACATTTTAAATTTACCTAACATCAGTAACATAGATGATCTTCAGTTAGCAGGAGTCAATCGATTTAGCCTAGGAAACTCTGTATTTGACGAAATGTTAGCATATTTAGAAAAGTCAATTAATCGAACAATTCATAATAAAAATTACGCGAGTCATTACAGCCATGATCCACTAAATCTATTATTTAATTGAAAACCTATAACATTCCAAAGAATTTGTGCCAGTAAGAGGCTGGCACAAGGTTGCTGTTATACTAATTATCATATTTTGTAATTATAATACTCTTATTGGATTGCCGGTAAACAACACACAAGGATATTGTAGAAAGATTCTCAGATAATTATCAATACTTTTCACTTGAAATAGTTTACTATCTATTTTATAAGGAAAGTTACTCAATAGCCGGGGTATTATCATGAATTTTATGAAGAATTATTTTGTTCTTATTTTAGTTGGATTTGCAGGATTTATTTCAGCAGCCGATAATTGGGTTGCTTCACTTCTTTTACCTAGTATGTCAGAAGATTTTGCAATTTCAATTTCACAAGCAAGCATCGTTTTGACCGCATATTTAATCCCATATGGCGTACTTCAACCGGTCTATGGGTACTATAGCGATCGTTATGGGCGTAAGAAGATATTGTTATTACTGATGTTTTTTTTATCATTATCTACCTTATTGTGCTCGATAGCTCCCACTATTATTTTACTTACAGTATGTAGGTTTATCACTGGATTATTTGCAGCAGGGATTATCGCTGTTTCATTAGGGATTTTAGGTGAGCTATACAAAAAAGAAATTTTAACTAAATTGGTCGGACTTTTTCTTGGTTTAATATTTTTAGGTCAGGGATTAAGTTCAGCAGTTGGTGGATGGTTAATTGAAATTAGTAATTGGAGAAATATATTTATATTGTTTTCAATATTATCTCTTCTATCATTTCTTTCTATATTTTTTTTGCCTTCCAGTGGTTTTATCAATACACAAAAATCGGCATTTATTAAAGCTATTTTTTCGTTATTAAAAAAGAGCACATTGCGTAAAATTTACTTTATTGCATTTTGCAATGGTTTTATTGTCCTTGGAACTTATTCTTATATAGGTGCTTATTTTTCAACTGCTCTTGGGGTTGATTATAAATATGTTGGTGTTGGTCTTATGTTATTTGGTATTGTCTGCTTTTTGACCGGGTTCCTTAACAGATTATTATTAAAAGATTTTTCAAATCGGAAAATATTAATGTATGGGTTCTCTTGTTCAATAATGTCGTTACTCTTGCTCATATGCCATAATATTATTCTGACTTATATAGCAACAATGCTGCTTGGAATGGGATATATTTTAGTTCAATCAATTCTTGCAAGTCGAGCGCTTGATCTTGCATTAAACGATAAAGGTCTGTCATCAGGTATTATTGGTGTTGCCATTTTTGGCGGTGGTGGGATCGGTACTTATCTCGGTAGCCTAGTCTTGAATATATCTAACTATCAAATTTTATTTTTATTATTTCTTTGCTTAATTGTCGTTCCACTGTTGATTTCTATGGGTAGTAAAGATATCTAAAAATAGCATAATCAACTAGAATTGGATTCTAGTAACAATGTGATGATAGATGTAGATTTGATTAAATAGAATCCTTTTAAAATCAGGCCCTGAACGAACTTTGCATTTATTTTTTTATTTATCCTAAATATAAAATTATTTTTATTGAAGTTAAGTAAGCTTATCACATTGAAATCTAGAACAATTCCGGATGCTTTGTTAGTAAGCTTATAAAAGTGTAAATACCCCAAACTTAGTACACGATTAACGTAGAAAATTAAGCAGCCTGTTTTAACGTTTTATATTCGAGCGGTGTCATGTTATTTAATGCCTCATGCGGTCTTTCGGTGTTATAAATCGTTAGCCATTCTTCGGTTACCTTTCTTGCTTGTTCTAGATTATTAAATAGATATAAATCGAGTACTTCAGTACGATAGGTACGATTAAATCGTTCAATATAGCCATTTTGATATGGGCTACCGGGCTGGATATAATCAATGGTTATATCATGTGATTTAGCCCAGTTTATAAAGGTTTTTCCTGTAAATTCTGGCCCATTATCGACCCGTATTTTTAATGGATACCCATGATATTCGACCAGCTTATCTAAGTAACGGGTAATCCTTACTGCTGGTAAGCTTACTGCAATATCAATACCTAACGCCTCACGATTAAAGTCATCGATGACATTGAATGTCCTAAAGCGACGTTGATTACGACTACTGTCACTCATAAAATCCATTGACCAACATTCACCTTGTTTATTAGGCACCAATAGCTTTTCTGGTGTTCGTGGGGGATACGTTTTTTACGTTTAGCCCTAATATTAAGGTTCAACTCACAATACACCCGATAAACAGGTTTATGGTTCTATTGATATCTCAGTTTTCTAATACGATTAAAGCATTTAGGAATCCCCCAGTGTAAATTCCGTTCTGTGATAGCATTCAACACCGAAATAATCACGGAATCATCCTGCAACTGAGGTTGGTAATAGTAAGCACAACGACTTAAGCCAACAATAGCACAACTCATAATAATAGTAACCGAATGATTTTGTTGTAGTTGCTGTGCCCACGTTTTACGTGCCTTTGTGGGCACTAAAGCTTTTTTATAATTTCTTCCTGAAGCTGTGATTTTAAGCTCAGTGTTGAATTACCCATGCCCTATTTACGGCACAACTCTTTAACAGGAATACCTGCCTCTGCTTCTTTTAAAATAGCTACGATTTGATGTTCAGTTTTTTTCATAATTGAATCCTCTTTTACTTTTATCATAGAGAATTTTCTACTTTTTAGCTGTACTATTTTAGGGGATAATTACATAAAATCATTATACAAATGTTTCATTAGGCCGTTTTTAAGAAAAAGCTAGATATTAGCTTAGAGGAATTACAAAAAGATCTGGACGAATGGTTAGATTATTACAATAATAATCGAACTTATTAAGGAGAAACGCGTCAAGTAATAGCACTTGTTTAAACATTACTTGATAACAATTCAGACTAGCTAATACCCTACTGAAACCATTATCAGTAGGGGTTATTGTAAAATCTGTTCTTGACTACTACAAAAAATTGGGATTAGCCATGGCATTCAATGAAGATACACGCGTAAAAATACCAACCATTATGCATTTGGTTCGTTTGGGGTATCATTATTTATCGCTCAAAACACAGCAATGGGATATTAACACAAATATTTTCCCTGAGTTATTCCGTCAAGCGGTTACAAAAATCAACCCTCATTTAGAGCAAGATGATGTTGGACGATTGTTGGAGGAAGTAAAGCTAAGCTTAGACAATGAGGATTTAGGTAAAGCCTTTTATGAGAAATTAACTGCTCGCTCAGGTACAAAACTCATTGATTTTGAGCATTTTAATAACAATAGCTTTCACGTAGTAACAGAGCTAACCTATAAAAATGGTGATGAAGAGTTTAGACCTGATATAACATTATTAATTAATGGTATGCCGTTAGTCTTTATTGAGGTGAAAAAACCCAATAATCCTGAAGGAATATTAGCCGAACGTGATCGAATCAACAAGCGCTTCCAAAATAAAAAATTTAAGCGATTTGTGAATATAACCCAGTTTATGATCTTTTCTAATAACATGGAGTATGAAGATGGCGCCGTTCAACCACTACAAGGCGCATTTTATGCCAGTGCTTCTTATGGTGAGCCTATTTTCAACTACTTTAGAGAAGAACAAACACTAATTTTACCTGAGCTTTCTAAGCCACTTGATGAACAAAAAGTGCTAGAAATTCTCAAAGATAATAACAAGGAAACTCTGCGAAGCAGTGAGGAGTTTAAGCTCAATAAAAATGAGCTTAGACCAACGAACCGTATTTGTACCTCATTATTAAGTAAAGACAGATTAGCTTTTATTTTACGCTATGCGCTTACTTATGTGGCAGAAACACAAGGGCTTGAAAAGCACATAATGCGTTATCCGCAAATTTTTGCAACAAAAGCGATTGAACATAAGCTTAATGAGGGGATTAAAAAAGGCATTATCTGGCATACTCAAGGCAGTGGTAAAACCGCGCTAGCCTACTATAACGTTCGGTTTTTAACCGATTATTTTCAGCAAAAGCAGATTATTCCTAAATTTTATTTTATTGTGGATCGAATCGATCTGCTCACTCAAGCACAGCGCGAATTTACTTGCCGAGGCTTAACAGTTTATACCATCGATTCGCGCGAGGCATTTAGTCAAGATATTAAAGCTACTAAAGCGATTCATAATAATACCGGTAAACCTGAAATAACAGTGGTCAATATTCAAAAATTTAAAGATGATCCCGATGTTGTTTCAACAAGTGATTACGATGTCAGTATCCAACGGGTGTATTTTTTAGATGAAGTACACCGCAGTTATAACCCCAAAGGTAGCTTTTTAGCCAATCTAGAGCAATCTGATCGCAATGCGATTAAAATCGGTTTAACAGGTACGCCATTATTGGGTACAGACTATAACTCGCGCCAATTATTTGGCGATTATATTCATAAATACTATTATAACGCCTCTATTGCCGATGGTTACACCTTAAGATTGATTCGTGAAGAAATCGCCACTCACTACAAAATGGCCTTACAAAAAGCCTTAGAGGAAGCAGAAATTCAACAAGGGGATGTGGATAAAAAATTTATTTATGCCCACCCTAGCTTTGTCGATCCTATGCTGGATTATATTATTGCTGACTTTCAAAAAAGCAGAGGCGCTCTCGCTGAGTCTACCATCGGTGCAATGGTCATCTGCGACAGTGCGGAACAAGCCAAGCAACTCTTTAAGCTATTTAATGATCGTTACCCAAAAAACAACCAGCAAATTAACCAAGTAGCGGCCAATGATAACGAACTAACTCAATTGAAAGTGGCGGAACCAATCACAAACTACGCTGTCAAACGTAAGCAAGATAACGAAGTTAAAACAGCCGCGTTAATTTTGCACGACGTAGGCACAAAACAACAGCGTAAAGACTGGGTTGAAGATTTTAAAGCCGGCAAAATAGATCTACTCTTTGTATTTAACATGCTATTAACAGGTTTTGATGCCAGACGATTAAAAAAACTCTATTTAGGTCGTGTAATACGTACCCACAACCTCCTGCAAGCCCTAACGCGAGTAAATCGGCCTTATAAAGATTTTCGTTATGGCTATGTAGTTGATTTTGCCGATATTCGCAAAGAGTTTGATGATACCAATAAAGCCTATTTCAAAGAGCTACAAGACGAGCTAGGTGATGAAATAGAAAGTTATTCACAACTGTTTAAATCGCAAGAAGAAATCCAGCAAGAAATTGAACAGATTAAAGATACGCTATTTAAATACGATATCACCAATGCTGAAATTTTTTCACAGCAAATTAATGAAATAGACGATCGTGAAACAATTTTAGTTCTTAAAAAAGCCTTAGCTAATGCCAAGAGCCTATACAACCTTATTCGCCTACAAGGAGAGTCTAGCTTCTTAGATCAACTCGATTTTAATAAACTGAATCTGCTTTACCGTGAGGCGACTAATCGGCTTAATCTGCTCAACTTAAAAGAGAACCTAGAAAAAGGCACAGAGACCACCAATCTTTTAAATATTGCCTTAGAAGATATTCTCTTTGAGTTTATTAAAGTGGGAGAAGAAGAACTGCAACTGGCAGACGATTATCAGCAAACACTCAGACGCACCCGTGAGGCGCTAAACAATAATTTTGATCAAGACGACCCAAAATTCATCACACTAAAAGAAGAGCTGGAAAGGCTATTTAAGAAAAAGAACTTGAGTGCAACAACCCAAGAAGAAATGAAAACCAATACAGAAATACTCAATAAAATTTATGAGCGTGTCAAAGTATTAAATAGAGAGAATAATTTGCTTCGTCAAAAATACTCAGGTGATGTAAAATACGCTCGCATTCATAAACGCTTAACAGAAAAAAACGAAATAAGCACCAATGAACGTAAAATTTTCGAAGCACTAAATGGTGTAAAACACGATACCGACGAGCAAGTATTACAAAACTTACAACTTCTAAACAATGAGGGGTATTTTAAACAAATTACTATGCCAACGGTTATTAAGCAATTTATGACGCAACAACAGATTAAATTAAATCCTACTACCTCTCGTTATATTAATGAGCTGGTGGTTAAAGAATACCTTAAAGAATTTACTAACGGAGCTCCTCAGTGGTAGTTGAACTCGCCTTTCAAGAACAAACTAGAAAGTTAATTGACGATCTAAAAGCTATTTGTGCTAACTACGGCTTAGGTAACGATGGCAACGAATTTAAAATCATCACCCAAGCTTTTCTCTATAAATTTTTAAACGATCAATTTGCCTCGGCGGTAAAAAAAATACAACCTCACATAGCTAAAAGCGATAAGTGGGAAGAAGTATTGACATCAATGGAGCATGAACAGTACGAAATGCTCCTGTTGAGTTTACCCGCAGGGGTTGCGCACCTACAGCCAGTACATTTTATTGGCTATTTATTTAACAACCAAAATCAAGAAGATTTTGCTAACACCTTTGATGACACGCTAATCGATATTGCCAGTAGCAATACCGACGTATTCTCCATTAAAACGGAAGGCGGCGCTAAGGTGGTTTTGTTTGACCGCATCAGCAACTTTATTGCCGATGACAGCAAAAAAGATGACTTTTGCCGTGCTATCATCAATAAGCTGGTAGACTTTAGCTTTGAGCATATCTTCTCAAAAGGCTTTGACTTTTACGCCACTATTTTTGAATACCTTATCAAAGACTATAACAGCAATAGTGGCGGTAAATATGCTGAATATTACACCCCCCATGCCGTCGCTCGTATTATGGCGGCAGTGCTCGTGCCTGTTGAGCAACGAGGCAAAGTAAATAATGTCAGCTGTTATGATCCTTCGGCGGGATCGGGCACTTTATTAATGAACGTCGCCCATGCTATTGGTGAAGCAAGATGCAGCATCTTTACCCAAGATATTTCACAAAAGTCATCTAATCTATTACGCTTAAACTTAATTTTGAATGGCCTCGTGCATTCTATTCCAAATGTGATACAAGGTAATACCATCTTACACCCTTACCATAAAGAAGGTGGCCACTTAAAACAATTTGACTATATTGTATCTAATCCACCTTTTAAGCTAGATTTTAGCGATTATCAAAAAGAGTTAGATACAAAAGCCAATAAAGAGCGCTTTTTTGCTGGCATTCCAAAAATCAAAACTAAGGATAAGGACAAAATGGAAATTTACCAATTGTTCTTACAGCATATTATCACCTCCTTAAAACCCACGGGGAAAGCGGCAGTAGTAGTGCCCACCGGCTTTATTACCGCACAATCAGGCATTGATAAAAAAATCCGTGAGTATTTGGTGAATAACAAAATGCTAGCAGGGGTGGTTTCCATGCCCAGTAATATTTTTGCTACCACAGGCACCAATGTCTCTATTGTGTTTATTGATGCCACCAATAAAGATCAGGTGGTTTTGATTGATGCCTCCAATCTTGGCGAAAAAGTGAAAGACGGCAAAAACCAAAAAACCGTACTTATTCCAGCAGAAGAACAGCAAATTATCTATGCCTTTAATCAAAAACAAGCGCACGAGGATTTTTCAGTGGTGGTGAGCTATGAGGAAATTATCAATAAAAACTACTCTTTAAGTGCTGGGCAATATTTTGACGTGAAAATTGAGTACGTGGATATCACACCCGAAGAATTCGCCGCCAAAATGCAAGGCTATACTCAAAATCTAGAAGAGCTGTTTAAAGAATCTCAAGCTTTAGAAGAAGAAATTAAAAAGCAGTTGGCAGGGTTGAAGTATGAACAATAGAAGTATTTTGCCACTGGATAAATGCTTATCTAGGGTCATTGATTATAGAGGGAAAACACCCAAAAAACTTGGTTGTGAATGGAGTAAAACAGGTTATAGAGCTATTTCTGCTAATAATGTAAAATCAGATGGGTTGGTTAAACTAGATTCAATCAATTATGTTGATGAAGCCCTATATGAAAAATGGATGAAAGAGGAGATCTTAAAAGGGGACTTATTGTTAACATCAGAAGCACCCTCTGGTCAAGTAATGTTATGGGATAGCGAAGAAAAAATAGTTCTGAGTCAACGACTTTTTGCATTAAGGACAAATGAGTTAATTTATAATAAATATTTAAAATATTATCTTCAGTCTAAAATAGGACAAAGAGAAATACAGAGAAATAATTCTGGATCTACTGTTTCTGGAATTTCAGCGAAAATATTTTCCAATATTTTAATTAGATTCCCACATAAAGATCTACAATGTCTAATTGGTGACTTTTTATATAGCTTAGATAAAAAAATCGAACTAAATAACCGCATTAATGCTGAATTAGAAGCAATGGCAAAAACCTTATATGACTACTGGTTTGTGCAGTTTGATTTTCCTAATGAAGAAGGCAAGCCCTATAAAAGCTCAGGCGGTAAAATGGTTTATAACACCACCCTGAAACGCGAGATACCTGAAGGTTGGAGAGATGGAATAATTGAGGAGGTTTTAGATAAAGTTCCTCATACAATTAAAGTATTAAACAAAAATATTCTTCGTAGTGGAAAGTATCCAGTTGTGGATCAAGGACAAGAATATATTTGTGGTTTTACTGATACTAAAGAATCAGTACTTGAGGTAAAGGATGCCCATATTATATTCGGTGATCATACAACAATTGTGAAACTAGTTAATTTTGATTACTCTAGAGGAGCAGATGGTACACAAATTCTAATATCCAAAGAGGAAAGAATTCCTAACTACTTGTTATATCAAATGGTTAATAATTTAAATTTAACGCGTTACGGATATGCAAGGCACTTTAAATTCCTAAAAGAGGCTAAGATAATTCTACCTATGATAAATATTTCGAATAAATATAATGAAATTGTTATACCAATATATGAGAAGTGGCGACATAATTTTTTTGAAAATATTAACCTAAGTGAATTAAGAGACTGGCTACTCCCCATGCTAATGAACGGCCAAGTCACCATTAAATAATAACACTCGCTTTAGTTTGGCTAAAGCGAGCTTTTTTAAAGCTACCAATGTGAAAATTATAACGATTGACTAAACCTAATCCTTGTCTTGATAACCAACCCTCGTTGTCCTAAACGTCACTTACAGAGTGTTACGAATCATCTTGGTATGCCCTACTCTTTTTAGTGCCAAAAAGATAAGGCCATAGGTTCACTTTATTTTTAATTAATGGCTGATAATCTAAAGGCAAATGAAGTCTATTGTAATTAAACCAATCCATATAGTGATTAAATTGCAATCTAAGCTGTTCAATACTGATTTAGTGTTTAGATAAGTTATTTATTAGCATCTAAATTCTTGTGTATTCCAGTTAAAATAATCACTCATTTGCAGTTTAATATAATCAGTGATGGAATTTAAGTGATCTGATAATAACAATAGCAAATTATTAAGCATTATTTTTATATTCATAATAAATGATATCATGACTATGTTCATCAGCAGTCGTTAGCTCATTTATCGCCAAAGATAGGGGAAGTAATACAATCGCATCACCTTGTTTAACGATTGATAAGATATTATTTAACGTATCAGTTTCAATGAGTATTCGTGTTTCTTGATAAAGTTGAATGGATAATTTTCTAAGAGGGCATGAAATATCACGATTAATTAATATTGGGAAATTACCCATATTTTTAGCCTTACTACTTTTTAGCATACCAACTGCTAAATAATGCTTTTTGGCTAAAGCGTAATTTTTATTCTTTAATCTATTAAATGTAACAACAGCGTTATAATAATGACGATCTAATTCATATTCGATTGCACCCGTTGTTTTATTGACAATTTCAGTTGAAAAAATGTTTCTTTTGTTATTTTAATAGTTTATCCCTTAAAGTCCATTATCATTATTTTTGATATCCCTATCATAGACTAAGATTATTCAATAATAATATCTGCCATTTATAATTATTTTAATTATTTAAATCGAGAGGTGATGCTCATGTACGCTATGCAATATAAAATCAAATTACCCGATAATTATGATATGGAGTTAATAAAAAGTAGAGTTAAATTAAATGGATATAAAACAGATAAGTTTGATGGCTTATTATTTAAAGCCTATTTAATATCAGAAATCAATTCTAATTTTAATGCTGTTGTTTTACTAACTATAAATTATCTAAATGGTAGTCAATTAAATATTGGAGCGGGAAACGAGGTTCGAACTCGCGACCCCGACCTTGGCAAGGTCGTGCTCTACCAACTGAGCTATTCCCGCATAAGAAGTGTTTGTTTAATGGTGCCCGGGGCGAGACTTGAACTCGCACGGCCAAAAAGGCCGAGGGATTTTAAATCCCTTGTGTCTACCGATTTCACCACCCGGGCTCAAAACTGGTTACTTAAGAGTAACTGCGTTTTGAATGCTGTGCATTTTACCCATCTAAAATTTGGCGTCAACAAAAATATTAAAATTATTGTCTAACTGCTCAATGTTTGTCATGTTTTGTGGCTTTATTGTTCTATTTGACTAAAAATCAGAAAAGTATGATTGTTTGTTTAGCGATAAAAGCTAATAGTGTAAAAAAACAAATGCAATTTAAACACTAAAAGAAGAACCGCAGCCACAAGTTGTTGTTGCATTAGGATTATCAACCACAAAACGAGAACCTTGTAATCCTTCAACATAATCAATGGTGCCACCAACTAAATATTGTAAACTCATGGGATCGATAACTAACGATACACCATTTTTTTCGATAGCTAGGTCATCTTCATTCACTTTTTCATCAAAGGTAAAACCGTACTGAAACCCACTACATCCACCACCAGTTATATATACGCGTAATTTTAGATTTGGGTTTTCTTCTTCTGTGACGAGTGATTTAACTTTATTAGCTGCCGCATCGGTAAAGTTAATCGGTAAAGCATCGCTCATATTCTTCTCCTAATATATTGATCTTTGCATTATATACTGTTGCCAAATAAAAATACAAAATAGAAAACTTCTATTAAATAAATTTTTAATAGCTAACTTGAATTTATTTTGATTTTATGAATAAATACAGCAAATTTTTATAGAGAGATTATTCCGGTTATGCTAAACACATTTAAATCAGAAAAGCTTTATCATCAAGCATTATCCGTTATGCCTGGCGGCGTGAATTCCCCTGTTCGTGCTTTTAATGGTGTGGGTGGCACCCCCTTATTTATTGAGCGAGCAAACGGCGCATACATTTATGATGTGGACGATAAGGCCTATATCGATTATGTAGGTTCTTGGGGACCAATGATCCTTGGGCATAACGATCCCGATGTTGCCAATGCGGTAATTAAAGCAGTGCGTAATGGTTTAAGTTATGGAGCACCAACCGAAATAGAAACCAAAGTTGCTAATTTAGTGACACAATTAATGCCTTCAATTGAAATGGTACGGATGGTGAATTCAGGCACTGAAGCAACCATGAGTGCTATTCGTGTAGCACGTGGTTTTACTGGCCGAGATAAGATTATTAAGTTTGAAGGTTGTTACCATGGTCATGCTGATTATTTGTTAGTTAAAGCGGGCTCTGGTGCTCTGACTTTCGGTCATCCAACCTCTCCAGGTGTGCCTAATGATTTTGTTAAACATACATTAGTTTGTGATTATAACAATTTAGAATCAGTCAAAAAACAATTTGAACAATATCCCAATGATATCGCCGCTATTATCATCGAGCCTGTTGCAGGCAACATGAACTGTATCCCAGCCAAAAAAGAATTTTTACATGGATTACGTGAACTTTGTGATGAATATGGCGCTTTATTAATTATTGATGAAGTGATGACAGGTTTTAGAGTCGCACTGGGTGGCGCTCAAGATTATTATGATGTTGTTCCTGATTTAACTTGTTTAGGAAAAATTATTGGTGGTGGTATGCCTGTTGGAGCATTTGGTGGTCGTGCTGATATTATGAGGCAATTAGCACCAACCGGGCCAATATACCAAGCTGGCACCCTGTCTGGTAATCCTGTTGCGATGGCAGCAGGATACACTACATTAACTAAACTAATGGAAGTTGGGATCTATCAAGAGTTAGCAGAAAAAACCGCACAGCTTGCTAACGGTTTATTGTCAGTTGCCCAAAAGCATAACGTGCCGTTAGTCGTAAATTATGCTGGTGCAATGTTTGGTTTATTTTTTACAACTGCTTCTGAAGTAAGCTGTTATCAAGATGTCATGCAATGCGATGTTGAATTATTCAAAAAATTCTATCATCATATGCTAACTGAAGGTGTTTACTTTGCACCATCAGCTTTCGAAGCGAGTTTTATGTCACTTAAGCACACAGACAAAGAGATCAATCACACCATTGATGCAGCAAGTCGTTTTTTTAGTAAATTAATTTAAAAGTATGACACTGTTTTATACACCAAGAGAACATTAAACGATTAAAATAGGTAATAATTATATGGTTAATCCACTTAAAGAAGGCGTAAAAGCACCTCAATTTTCGTTACCTGACCAAGATGGAGAGCAAATAAGCTTAAAAGATTTTAAAGGTCAACGAGTTTTAATTTATTTTTATCCTAAAGCGATGACGCCAGGTTGCACTGTGCAAGCTTGTAATTTGCGCGATTGTTCTGATGAGTTAAAAAAATATAATGTGACGGTTCTGGGTATCAGCACCGATAAGCCAGAAAAGTTATCTCGATTTGTTGAAAAGGAATTATTAAATTTTACATTGCTATCTGATGAAAATCATGAAGTTGCCCAAGCATTTGGTACTTGGGGCGAAAAAGAGTTTATGGGTAAAACCTATGATGGAATTCATCGCATTAGCTTTTTAATAGGTAAAGATGGAATAATCGAGAAAGTATTTGATAATTTTAAAACAACTAACCACCATGAAGTGGTTTTAGATTATCTTAAAAATCACAGCAAATAACTTTGATTAAAAGCAGATTAATGACTAATCTGCTTTTAGTTCACTATTGGCATTATTCAATTCATCCAGTTTTGGCCAAGCATTGATAATTGCTTTAACCAATGTTGCCAAAGGTATTGCAAAAAATATTCCCCAAAAGCCCCACAAGCCACCAAACACAATCACCGCCAAAATAATAACGAGTGGATGCAAGTTAAGCTTTTCTGAAAATAAACAAGGAACTAATAAGTTACCATCTAATGCTTGAATCAAAATATAGAAGCATAGCAAATAGCTAAATTCAGTAGTCAATCCCCATTGGAACAGCGCAATTAATACAACAGGAATACTTGAAATAATAATACCAACATAAGGCACTAACACAGATAATCCAACAAGTACAGCTAATAATAGTCCATAATCTAAACTAAAGTACCAAAAAGGAATATAAACACAGACGGTCAATATAATGATATGTAAAACATTACCAACAATATAATTAGATATTTGCATATCCATTTCCGCTGCAACTCTGTTTAAAATTGTACGATTTTTAGGTAGAATTTTTGAGCAATACCCGCAAATTTTGGCTTTGTCTTTTAATAAAAAAAACATCATTATTGGCACTAATACCGCATTAATTGTAATCGAAACCAGCCCAAATAAAGACACAATAGAAAATTGTAATAACGAATTACCTGTTTGCACAACTTTGTTAGTAACACCTTGGATAATCGAATCAAATAAACCAACATCGATTAATTCAGGATAGTGCTCTGGCAATGTAGTAATGAAATTGTTAGCGAAATTTAGCATGTTCGGAATATTAGTGATTAAGCTAATACTTTGCTGCCAAATTAATGGTAATAGAATCATAAAGCCAACTAAAACAATCATTAAAAAAAACAACAATACCATCACAACAGCCAGCGTTCTTGGTATGTTTTTTTTATGCAAAAAGTTAATTGGCCTATCAAGTAAATACGACAGTACAATAGCAATCAAAACAGGCAGAAGAATTTTATTAAAAAAATAGATGATAATAAATAAGCCAACAATCACAGCCATTAACGACACAACATGCGGATCGCTAAAACGTTTTTTATACCAATCTATAAACATTTTTAACATCAAACTCTCCTTTTGCTAAATTTTGGGAATAATAAACTTAAGTTAATTATTTTTTAAAACCACCTAATATACCACGGGTGATCTGTTTACCGATTTGATTGACGACTTGCCTAGTTGTACTTTTGACTATTTTCTGAGCCACACCATCATGTTGCCCACCTTTTGGACCTTGCTTGCCAAAAAGAAGTGTACTAAAAAAATCAATCAACCCACCGTGATTTTGTTTATTGCTTACCTCTTCTGTTTTGGCCTCGTTACTATTCGTATTTTGGCTAGGCAGGCTATCTAACAAAAATCCATTTTTCAATAATTCATAAGCAGATTGACGATCTAGCATTTGCACATATTTATTATAAAGATGAGATTGATGAACAATTAATGATAACTTATCTGGCGCCATTGCCCCCATCTTTGAACCTGGGGCAATAATATAGCCACGTTCAACTATGCTTGGACGGCCTTTTTCGTCTAGAAATGAAATAAGCGCTTCACCAACACCTAATTCCATTATTGCTTTTTCCGTATCAAAACTTGGGTTGGCACGCATGGTTTGAGCAGCTATTTTAACGGCTTTTTGGTCTTTCGGTGTAAATGCACGCAAAGCATGTTGTACACGATTGCCTAATTGCCCCAAGATTGTGTCAGGAATATCACTCGGGTTTTGAGAAGCAAAATAAATTCCGACTCCTTTAGATCGAATTAAGCGCACAACTTGTTCTATTTTTTCTAGTAATGCTGGTGAAATATTATTGAAAAGTAAATGTGCTTCATCAAAAAAGAAGACAAGTTTTGGTTTATCAAGATCCCCCACTTCTGGTAAATGCTCAAAAAGCGCTGACAATAACCATAATAAAAAGACAGAATATAATTTGGGTGAGCTATATAATTTTTCAGCCGATAAAATATTAATAATGCCACGACCTTGAGCGTTAACTTGTATTAAATCCTGAATATTCAGCATTGGTTCGCCAAGAAAAAACTCAGCGCCTTGTTGTTCTAGTGTTAATAAGCTACGTTGGATTGCTCCAATTGATGATAGCGAAATATTGCCATATTGCGTAGTAAATTGTTTAGCATTATCGCCTACAAATTGAATTAATGCTCGAAGATCTTTAAAATCAATTAATAATAGTCCTTTATCATCAGCAATTTTAAATATCAGTTGTAACACACCTGATTGAACATTATTTAAGTCGAGTAATCGACCAAGTAGAATCGGCCCTATATCTGACACGGTACTACGAACGGGAATGCCCTTTTCAGCAAACACATCCCATAATTCAATCGGTGATGCGTCTGGTTGCCAATTATCAACCTCAATGCTGGCTAAACGAGCCTGTAGTTTTTCAGATAGTATGCCCTTTTCGCCAATCCCCGTTAAATCACCTTTAACATCAGCAAGAAAAACTGGCACACCTATTTTTGAAAAACCTTCAGCCATTTTTTGTAATGTTACTGTTTTACCCGTGCCTGTTGCACCAGTAATTAAACCATGACGATTAGCCAATGCAGCAATAACAGATAAATCTTTGCCATGGCTTTTGGCAATTACAATCGACTCACTCATGCGGCACCCCTTTAGTAACTTTATGATTAAATTTGTGATTTAATTTATAATTCAACCTGTTTTATTATAAATAACAAAACAATGTAGCCATTTGTGCAATTTTTCTATTAATCCAACCAATAATATTGTATTCTGAATTAGCAATAGCTGCTATTGTTATTATTCTATCCAACCTATTATAAGGAGGCGTTATGTTTCCAGAATACCGAGAAATCATTTCTAAATTAAAAAATACTGATTTACGTTTTCAAAAATTATTCGATCAACACAATGAGTTAGATCAAAAAATTAAAAATATTGAGTCTGGCATTATTGTCAATACGACCGAAACTATAGAGGCATTAAAAAAGCAAAAACTTAAAATTAAAGACGAAATTTATGAAATTTTAAGAAAAGCGTCTGATACTCATTTAAACTTATAATTGAGCACAGTTCATCACGAATTGAAAAAATAGACTTTTATTATATTAAACGATTAAATAAAAACCCCAATAGTTTGGGGTTTTTTATTATATGTAAACTTAATTCATTGCACTAATTATTTAGCTTGTAATTGCTGCTGTGTCTTTTTTTGTTTTCGGCTTTTAATTAACATTATTAAATTTTTATGTGGTGTTTTCATAGATTATTTCCTTTTAGTTATAATTATAGGGCTAATAAAGTAGTTTTTAATACGATTTTATTATATGAGTTTTAAAATCGCTAAGCGATGTTAACATCGCCTAGCTGTTTCTAACAATTAGAACCACTGACCAAAACGTTTGATATAAATACGTTTCATCAATTGTGCAACACAGCAATAGCTAAACAAGGTTGCTAAAAGCCATGGAAAGTATGACCACGGTAATGGCTGTAATCCAATTAATCCACCCAATGGAGAAAACGGGATATAAATACCCACAGCCATAATTAACAAGGTCATCACAATCACAGGAAATGCAGCTGTGCTCTGCACAAATGGAATTTTTTGTGTTCTCAGCATGTGCACAACCAAAGTTTGTGATAACAACCCTTCAATAAACCAGCCTGAATGAAATAGTGATTGCGCTTCAACACTGTTAGCACTAAAAACAAACCACATTAGTGCATAGGTTGTAATATCAAAAATAGATGATGTTGGTCCAATCCAAATCATAAAACGTTTAATATTTAGCGCATCCCATTTACGCGGTTTTTGTAAAAACTCATCATCCATTTTGTCCCATGGTAATGAGAGTTGTGAAATATCATACAGCAAGTTTTGAATTAGTAAATGTATTGCTAGCATAGGTAAAAATGGTAAAAACGCACTAGCAACTAATACTGAAAAAATATTGCCAAAATTCGAGCTCGCTGTCATATTTAAATACTTCATGATATTGCCGAAAGTTTCACGTCCACATATTACACCTTCTTCTAATACCATTAAGCTTTTTTCAAGCAGGATAATATCTGCGGATTCTTTGGCAATATCCGTTGCGGTATCAACCGAAATACCAACATCCGCATCACGTAATGCTGGTGCATCATTAATACCATCACCTAAAAAGCCAACGGTATGTCCGTTTTCTTGCAATAATCGAATAATTCTTGATTTTTGCAACGGCGTTAATTTAGCAAAAATAGTATGTTGCTCGATTTGTATTTTCAGTTCAGTATCGTCCATTTTTTCAACTTCAGTGCCTAGCAACGGAACACCTGGTTCTAAACCGACTTCGCGACACACTTTAATGGTGATAATTTCGTTATCGCCTGTTAATACCTTAACTCCCACACCATGTTCACTTAATGCCGAAATGGCTTCAAGCGCACTTTCTTTTGGGGGATCTAAAAAGGTTAAAAAACCACGAATTGCTAATGCAGTTTCGTCTTGTACTGTGTATTGCGCTTTTGTATCGCTAGCGGGAATATCTTTAACACCCACAGCTAAAACTCTAAAACCCTCTTTGTTATAATCATGAGCTAAAGCAATTAACGCTTGTTTGCGGTTGTCATCTAATGGTAAATATTCACCATTTTCATAAACATAACTAGCTATAGATAACATTTCTTCAACTGCGCCTTTGCAAATCATTAAATGGTTATCACCACCATTTTGTACAACAACTGATAAACGGCGACGCACAAAATCAAACGGTAATTCATCAATTTTTTTATATAAACCAACCCCAACCCTTTTCATATTGGTCTTTTCTTCAGTAAAACGAATGATCGCTTTGTCCATCAAGTTTTTCATACCACTTTGATAATAGCTGTTAAGCCAAGCAAGTTCTAAAACCGATGAATCAACTTGACCATTGATATCAAGATGATGTTCTAAAATGATTTTATCTTGTGTTAAAGTACCAGTTTTATCGGTACACAAAATATCCATTGCACCAAAATTTTGAATGGCATTTAACCGTTTAACAACCACTTTGCGCTTTGCCATGCCAACAGCACCTTTTGCCAGATTGGCACTCACAATCATTGGTAACATTTCAGGCGTTAAGCCAACAGCTACCGCTAAAGCAAAAAGTGCAGCATCACCCCAATCATTTTTTGAAAAACCATTAATAAAAAAGACGATTGGCACCATAATTAACATAAATCTAATAAGTAACCAGCTAACGCTATTAACCCCCCGATCAAACGAGGTTTCAGCACGAGATCCTACAATCGATTTTGCCAATGAGCCAAAATGTGTATCGGCGCCAGTCGCAACGACAATAGCCGTCGCAGTGCCACTTACGACATTAGTTCCCATAAAACAGATGTTATTTACATCAAGTAAATTATCTTTACTAATATTGGATGCTTCAATATTATCAGTTGTTTTTTGCGTAACTGCACCTAATGTATCGTACTTTTCAACAGGAATTGATTCACCCGTTAAAACAGCTTGGCTAACAAATAAATCTCGCGACTCAATCAATCGAATATCCGCTGGGATCATGTCACCAGCAGATAAATAAACAATATCACCGGGAACAATTTCACTTAATGGAATTTCAATGCGTTCTGGGCTTATATCTTTATGTGCACGGCGCAACACGGTCGCTGTTGTGCGAATCATTGACTTTAACGCTTCAGCAGCTTTGTTTGATCTAAATTCTTGCCAAAAACGTAATAATCCACTCAGTGACACCATTGTTAGAATAATAATAATCCCTGTTAAATCCGTTTCTTCGCCATTTTGCAAAGGCAACCAGAAATCAGTCACAAAACTAACAGAGGCCAACGCTAATAATACAAATATAAATGGGTTATTAAATGCCATTAATAATTGCACTAAAATTGAGGGGACTTTTTCTCGTGCGACTTCATTTTTACCGTATTTTTCAATTCTTGATTTTGCATTTTCTTGCGTTAAACCTGAAAGGCTTGATTGAAATTTAGATAAAATACTATCGAGGCTACTTTGAGCTTCATTGATAGCTTTGATATCTACACTATTTTGTATTTTATGTTGTGATGTATTTTTTGTCATCTTACGTACCTATATTCATAATTTTGGCAAAAGTATGCCTACTCATTGTTGCCAAGTAACGATAAGTAATTGAATTTTGTGATAAGCTAAAATTTAGTGCATAACAAAATTAGCCCATAAGCTATTTTTTGCAGCTAACTTGTGCTGCTAATTTGTACAGCCAATGCTGAGCATTAAATTAGCCAATAGAATTAATTAAGAATTTAGATACAACTCGGTGGTTCTAAGTGTTTTTCTGAAAGGTGTAAAACACGCAGTATTAAGCCTTGCGCGCATTGATGTTTTGAATTTGTGTGATAGCGTGTAAAAAAATGCATATCGTTCACCGTTACCGTTTTATCAATTTCGGTTTGTGAACTGAAAAAATGATGATTCAGACAGGTTCATTAACCGATAATGATGTGTTTAAATTTATCGCCCCACATTTTGGGGTGATCCGATTGAGTGTCCATATTTCTCCTGTAAATTGAACTCTACACTTTGTATTTCAACTTTTCTTTACTCTTATTTTTAACTTATGTAATAGCTAAAAAGAAAGAAAAGCTTAAAAGGCGGGGGAATTTATACGCCTTTAGCAAACAGATGTCAACCCATAAAATAGCAAAAGGACGGCATTTACTAAAAAACAACACTTATGGGCTTTTTTATTTACATTATGATATAGAATCGATACCGCTCTTATCCAATATAAGTTACAATCACACTACGATAAATTAACGAGAATATGTTAAATGAACCCTTCTGAATTACTTTATGCTAACTGGTTCAATTTGGTAATTATCTTTGTTCTGTCTTTGGTTGCATTTATCTACAAAAAACGAACTAAAAATGAAAATTTTGATAATATCATTAAGTATGCCGATATTTTAGAAAAAGTGCCTCACTCAAAATATCAAATGGATTATTTAAATAACATCAAAAAGAAACTTATTTGGGAAAAAGTCTGCTTTTATAAATCAGGCAATATCAACAAAGAAAATATTGCTATTTCATTAATTAATGCTGATGCCCATAATCTAATTAAACTCACCCAATTAGATTTATTAACGCAATATTTTAAAATCGATAAAAACCACATTACACCACTTAAACCATATTTAATTACAGAAGTGTTATTTAGTGGCATTGCCTTTGTGTTTGCATTTATTATATTGCTGGCTAATATTATTACTATGCTAAGCTCACCTTGGATAATTGATATCATTATTGCTACTTTGACAGTCTTTATCATTGTGACCGCGCTGTTTCTTTTTGCTGTAGATCCCATAAAACGATTCAAAACCTACCTTTTAATTCTAAAAGACAACGCTTTTTTACAAAGAGCAAACGATGAACTAGCGAAAATAATTGAAGATAAAAATTGCTAATTAAATGATTAATAATCCGTTTATTATCAACTTGATAAACATTTCTATCCCTTTTTCTATTTTTATAAAATAATTAACCCAATTGCCAGCACTTTTTATATTTAAGGTAAATAATCGAAAAAAGACAAAGGCTAATAAGCAATAATATCAATTCGACAAAAAACGATGCTTATTAACTAAAAAATGCCGGTTACATAGCGCCAAGTAAACTTGTTAAAAAACAACAAAAAGCCGTCAAAAAAACCATTAACTCTATTTATTTTAACTTTCCTGGATTAAAACATGAAGTGCAATTTTAAACTCGGTAAAGTGAAGAAAGTAGAAAGGAACGACACCCGATTTTCATATTATTACAAGCTGGAAATAATAAAAAAGAGATAGTTACACCATGATATTCGGCCAGTTTATCTAAATAACGGGTAACTCTCCCTGCCGGTAAGCTTACTGCAATATCAATACCTAATGCCTCACGATTAAAGTCATCAATGACATTGAATGTCCTAAAGCGACGTTGATTATAGCTACTATCACTCATAAAATCCATTGACCAACATTCACCTTGTTTATTAGGAACCAATAGCCTTTCTGGGCTTCGTGGAGGAATGCGTTTTTTGCGCTTTACTCTGAGATTACGATTAAAGCATTTAGGAAATGCCCCAGCGTAAATGCCGGCCTGTGATAACATTCAACACCGAAACAATCACCGAATCATCCTGTAACTTAGCTTGATAATAGTAAGCACAACGGCTTAAGCCAACAATGGCACAACTCATAGCAATAGTAACTGAATGATTTTGTTGTAGTTGCTGTGCCCACGTTTTACGTGCCTTTGTGGGCACTAAAGCTTTTTTATGATTTCTTCCTGGCGCTGTGATTTTAAACTTAGCTCAGCAAACATCTGTTTAAGCTTACGGTTTTCCGCATCAAGTTCTTTTAGACGTTTGATGTCTGAAGTTTCCATACCGCCCTATTTTTCCCGCCATTTATAGAAAGTTGAATTACCCATGCCCTATTTACGACAGAGTTCCTTGACAGGAATACCTGATTCAGCTTCTTTTAAAATAGCTACGATTTGATCTTCAGTCATTTTTTTCATCATTGAATCCTCTTTTACTTTTATCATAGAGAATTTTCTACTTTTTGCTGTACTATTTTAGGGGATAGTTACAGTTCAGCGGCTCAATATGCGTCCTTCGACAATAGATTGTGAGATAAAAAGAAACTCAAAATATAATCAAGCATATGAAGCGGTGAAAAGGCGAAAAAACAGCGGTAATGGTAAGCCGATAGTAGCTTCGGTATGGCATCAAGTTGAAAAATACCTAATGCGTTATTACAACCCAGAGCATGTTTCTGTAGTGGTCAAGTATTTTTAAACACAAATTTAGGTTGTTCTGCAATAGTCGGCGGTAAACCGGTGTTAAAAGTATGTGGTCGCCTTTGGTTATAATAATTGAATAAGTAGCAGAATATGTCTTACTTGGCTTCAGCTAAACGACGATAACCACCCACGGAAACCTATTCACTTTTCAAACTACGAAACAAGCGTTCAGTGGGCGCATTGTCCCAACAATTACCACGACGACTAACACTTTGCACTATTCCATAACGACTAAGGCGATGCCTGAATGCAGCTGATAAATACTGGCAACCTTGGTCAGAATGGAACATTAAAGCTTTGAGTTTACCTCGTAAAGGCCAAGCCATGTCTAATGCACTAATCACTAATTGATTATCGGCTTTATCTGATACGCTATAACCCACTACCCGCCGAGCGTACAAATCGGCTACTATCGCCAAATAAATCCACCTGCCACCCGCCCAAATATAAGTGATATCACTTGTCCATACCTGATTTGGACTAGGCGGGTTAAAGTTCCGTGATAGCTTATTGAGCAGTTCAAATTGCTCCTTGGTTGCACGGTTGAAATGCCTTGCTTTGGGTTACTTACTGTATAATTTAGCCTCTTTAATTAATTTTCTCACTTTATAACGCCCCATCTTGATACCTTACTGGTTCAGTTTTGTGGTTATCGTTCGACTGCCTACTGAGTCTCTACTTTGTTTGAAGAGGATTTCAACCTGTTGCCGGCGTTGTTGCCTGATTTTGTTTTCCGGGCGCAAACGAGAGTTATAAAATGCTGCTCAATATACTGCAAATAATGCGCAGACAATATTTATTGGGTATTGCTCGCTTAACTGATGGCTCAACGCATATTTTTGTCTTCGTCCGACATGAAGAGAGCGGTAGCCTTTTTTAGTATTTTCTTCTCCAAGTCAAGTTGTTTTATCTTTGTCTCCATGGCTTGAATCATTTGTTGCTCACGGGTTAGTGCCTTTGATTTATGGTATAGCTATCAAACTCTGACTTTAACTGAGCAACCCAACGGCACATTGTTGTTTCGCCCCCATTGCTCTGTAGGCTTCCTGTACGCTGTACCCTTGCTCAACTACCAGTGCCGTTGCATCTCGTTTAAATTCTACTGTAAATTTTTGTCGGTTTGTTGTCATTATTCACCTCATTTTGATGATATTAGTTTACCACCTAATTGAGTGTCTTGAATTATTAATGAACAATTCAAACCTTATCTAAGGCGAAAAGGTAAAACCTACAGACATTGCAAGGTGCCTAGCATTGAAGGAGGTCGCCGATATAAACAAACGGCCAATTAAACAACACCCAAGTTATGTTGAAAGCCTGAAACTGCAAGGACATTGGGAGGGAGATACCATTTTATTAGCTGTAAAGACAAGCAAGCGTTGGTGACGCTCGTTGAACGCAAAACCGTGCTAGTATTAATTGAGCACATCAATAAACGCACCGCTTCCGAAGCGAGAGATATGATAGCAAAATGACTAACGCCGGTTAAAACACTACCTTTGATAATGGAGCCTAATTTAATTATCATCGTGCTATTGAATATTATTTAAATACCACCATATACTTTGCGATTCTTATAAAAGCGGGCAAAGCGACACAAATGAAAACACCAATGGCTTAATCCGTCAGTTTATACCTAAGTCATCGGCCATTTCGCTTGTTGACAACAGGCAGGTAATGAAAATACTATATTTATTGAACTCACGCCCAAGAAAACGGTATAAGTTTAAAAGCCAGCATTCTTTTATTCTAAGCCGTTAAGACGAATTGCGCTTCATGGTGTAATTTAAGTTTTTGCGTAAAATTATGGGTTACTGCGCTGCTCTTTGTTGTTTTATTGAAAAGCGCTTTTATTTGCAATAAAAGCTTTAAGCCAGCTTGTAAGCTGGCTTAAAGCTTTTTGAGCGAGAGCATGGTGCTTTTATCCTTTAGCTAACACCCTAGTCCCCCCCTTCCCTGCCTACCTACTAAAAGTTTAGTGTTATAAAGGCGGCGGAGGTGGTGAAGGCGGGTAGATGCAAAAGGCTTCGTGCTTATCATAAACATACTTACCATCAAAATAATCATGATAGACTCCGCCTTCAACTAAAACGGAGAAATGCTTAAGCTTACCACTTTTTGATAAATCAAAATCACTAGTCCAAACGGACCTTGACGCCGACATGACTCCATAATACGAATCCTGATATCCCCACTCTGGAAAAAATGAGCCTATGTTTCGCTGGGCGAAATAAATTGATGAATGTGGTTTAGCACTTTCTAATCTAGGGCGACAAGGGAACATAACGCCAAAATTCTTAAAATCCCAATGAGTCCAATCATCATCCACGCTAGGATCAACATTACATTTCGCGTTGGTAAGATCTTTTATTCTTGGCATACCATAGCCTATGCTATCACACCATGCGGCCTGTGATGAATACTCATCTACGAGTTGGTAGTTGTCAATTGAGTATCGATAAACAAACCACTTTTTCAAGACAAAGCCATATTTAATTACCGCATTTCCACTGTCATCATAACCCACTATTTCAAATGCCTCGCCCAAAGTTGGCTTGGCTACTGGACCTGGGTTATCCGAGCCTCCTTGACTTTCGGTCGCTACTGGACCTGTTAAAGTAACCTGAACGCCTCCAGCCCACTCTATTTCGTTCCAAACTGACTCAAAATCCACCAACTTGTTTGGATCTGTAGGTAATACTGCCACGCTGGCAGTTATACCGCCATGGCTGACCGGTGGCCAATTTAACGTGCTGGGATCAACTCCCGCTATATCTAAATAAAAATGTAGACCATTAAGCCCCGTAGATGGGAAGTTCAACTCATATGATGAAGGATCAGTACTTTGAACATAAAACCCACCTCTAAAGTATTCATCACCGTTATCCATGCGTTCATATTTATCCACCCATACACCAGGCAAGGGAGAGGGGGCAAACTCATCCTCATTATCTACATTACTCTCTGGATTTGCTCTTACAAACCTGACAAAAGGTGCTGATGACAGCATGATTGCATCAGTACGATTATTGTCACGAGGTAATGCATACAAATCCCATGAAAATGGCAATGATAACAACAGTGGCAACGCCAGCAGGACTTTTGCGGCAAATTTTGAGGATAATTTAAGCGATAACTTCGAAAATATAAACGAGCTAAGGCTAAAAATTCGTCTAACAGCATTATTTGAAAGATATATGGCACAAGGCTGCCAGTGCCGATGTCTAGAATGATACAACATTACATTCCACCTTTAAAGTAAATTTTCGTTTCATTTTTACTTTTTGCCCACTAAGTGAACTTATTTTTTAACGTTGAAATTATAGTCTTTCAAAAATATTTAGCTAGTTTTTTTGTTAATTTTTTGTAAATTTTTTAATGCATGGAGTGTGATTGAAAGTCACCATGCTAAAGCGGGTTAGATCCGTTATTTTTAACTTTAAGTTTTTGTTGTTAATTTTAGATTTAATTGATTATTGGCATATTATGGCGCCAAGAGAAAGGTAATAGTAGATTAGTGATGATAAAAAAGGGCACATTTCCGCACTTAAAAATCAGTAAAAAAACATTGATTTTATTAAGTTTTTACTTGATATTTTCGCGAGAGATTATGGGTTACTGCGTTGCTTTTTGTTGTTTTATTGAAAAGCACTTTTGTTTGCAATAAAAACACTTAGCCAGCTTGTAAGCTGGCTTAAAGCTTTTTGAGCGGCGTATTGTACTTTTGCCCTTTTATCCTTGGCCTTCCCCTCCTATACTCAAGACTAAGGATT
Source organism: Gilliamella sp. Nev3-1 (assembly GCF_001690435.1). Lineage (NCBI taxonomy): Bacteria > Pseudomonadati > Pseudomonadota > Gammaproteobacteria > Orbales > Orbaceae > Gilliamella > Gilliamella sp. Nev3-1. The sequence goes on from NZ_LZHN01000064.1 coordinate 66,384, forward strand.
GACGCAAAGAGCCGTCACCCAGCTATCATTCTCAAAACTTCTACCATAAGTGACGTTACCTTCGGGAGCAACGACAAAATAAAAACGACGACCTCGTGTTGTCGTCAAAGAATCACTAGTCCAGACATATTCATCATTACATCTGGAGCCACAACCAGCGAATCTGAGATAGCCCCACTCAGAAATGAATGGTCCTATGTTTCGTTGGGCAAATTCATTAGGTGAATGTGGTGTGGCACTATCTATTCCTAAATTGCAGGGAAAATTAGCGTGATACCATGGATCGTACCCCCACGGATTATCTTCACATTGCGCGTTAGTCAGCTCTTCTATTGCTGGCACTCGATAACCTATACTATCACACCAATCGGCGTGTTCTTTTTGCCCTAACGCTACTCGATTCCCATCAACAGTCATGTAGCAACCATCGTATCCATAACATTTTCGAAAGACAAACCACTTTTGCAATTCAAAACCATATTTAATTACCGCCTTACCATCGCTATCATAACCCACTATTTCGAATGTCTGCGGTAAGGTTGGCAGGGTTACTGATGCTGGAGCGCTTGATAGTACTTGATCTTTGGTCGCCGCTGGTCCTCTTAATTTCACCTTGATACCTCCAAGAAACTCCCATGCATTTAGATTATAATTGTCTCTTGAATATGGAGGTACAAAACTCACGGTGGCTGTTATACCGCCATGCGTGACTGGTGGCCAATTTAACGTGCTGGGATCAACTCCCGCTATATCTAAATAAAAATATAGACCATCCATCCCCGTTCTTGGAAAGTTCAAATTATATGATGAGGGATCAACACTTCGAACAAAAAATCCGCCTTTAAAGACCTCATCATCCCACGCCCAGTTGGTAAAGTTGATATTATCAAATTCTTCTCTCCATATGCCAGGTAGAGCGGGAGGCCTCATACTATCCGCCTCATTACTTTCCCAAGTTGGCCTTGCAAACTTAACAAAGGGCGCTGGTGGCAGCATGATTGCATCAGTGCGATTATTGTCACGAGATAATGCATACAAATCCCGTGAAGATAGCAATAATAACAACAGCGACAACGCTAGCAGGACTTTTGTGGCGAGTTTTGAGGGTAATTTAATCGATAACTTCGAAGATATGAATGAACTAAGGCTGAAATCTCGCCCAGCAGCATTATTTGAAAGATTTAAGACATAGGACTGCCATGTCTGGTGTCTGGTGTCTGGTGTCTAATATGATACGGCATTACATTCCACCTGTCAAGTAATTTATTGTTTTATTTAACTTTTTTATAACTGATTGCTCACTTAGCGAGCTTGTTTTTTTAGTTGATGAAAGTATAACCGCTAAAAAGAATCTTGGCTAGTGTTTTGGGGGGAATTTTTGTAGAAAAACGTGAAGAGTGTTTTTTGTTTCGATACCAATTTACAATCCGCCAACAATTAGTGGGTAGCTTAAAAATATGCTCATTTTGCACCAAAGAATCAGTCAGAAAACACATTGATTTTATTGAAGTTTTTTGAGAGCACTCTTTTTGCTAATCATTTGTAACATTTTGTTTTTTAAAAATAAAATTGGTGAATGGATATTTTTTAGAAAATATAAAAACCACGCTAACTATCTTTTTCTTCTCGGTTCCAATAGATTTTACGTCCAAATCCCAATAAATTACTGGTCATCTTTACACGTTGTAACTGTAATGACCAAATTGGTGCTTTTATTATTCTAGCAAACGGAAATGCTTGATAATATTGTGCATAAGCGTGCTTGGCCTGTTCTTTTTGTAATTGTATTGCTTGAGCTTGAAATTGGATGCCTTGAATTTGGGCAACCGTTTTAGGTGTCAGACTAATTGTGCCTGCAACTTGTGGACATGTTAACATGGCTTTAGCATGTTCAGTTTTTAATTCTGAAAGGAGATACAAGCACATTACACGTTCATCAAAGGCATAAAAGGCATTACATGCCCATGGTTTGTTGTCTGGTAAGATGACGTGAAGCGATAATACATGATGCTTTTTGATGAATTTAATAATTCTAGGATCCGTTTGCATATTTTCTGGATTCGATTGACGTTATTCAGGTTTAACGTTAAGGTGCAGATCTTCACCCCACCGAGGTAGCGATGGAACGTCCATGCCAAACAAATCAAGCGCCCTAGCTACACTGTGGGTGATCATGTCATCAATACTACTAATATGCTGATAAAGTGCTGGCACGGGTGGAAATATCACGCCCCCCATTAATGTGACTAATTCCATATTTTTAATATGCCCCAAATGAAGTGGTGTTTCTCTAATCATTAAGACTAACCGACGTCGCTCTTTTAATACGACATCAGCAGCACGAGTCAGTAAATTATCTGACAAGCTATTAGCAATCGCCGATAATGAACGCATTGAGCAAGGAGCAACTAGCATGCCGATTGTTTTATAAGAGCCACTAGCAATTGCAGCACCAATATTGTTAATGGAATGCACTTTATCCGCAAGTGCTTCGATTTGTTTTATATTCATGTTAGGAACTTCGTATGCACTTGTTATTTGTGCTGCTTTAGAAATAACAAGATGAGTTTCGATGTCCATTGGTTTTAATAGCTCTAACGCTTTTATTCCATAAGCAATTCCTGTTGCACCACTAATGCCAATTATTATTCGACGCGTTGTCATGTCTATTCCTGTATTAATATCCAATTGCGATAAAATCATTAATTATTAAACAGTCAACTTATAACATTATACTGCTCATAACAAGCGATATTAAAGCCAGCTATCAAGGATAGTGACTATACCTATATATGCGTAGCGAATCAAGTAGACAGCAGGTGATTCTTAACTTTATTGATACATTGATAATAAATAAATTAAGAAGCGGAGGTTAAGTTATTAAGCAGTATTGATGGCTACCAACATCAGATTTTGGCAGCCATTTTTAGTGAATTATTCTTTAGCCATGGGTTCATTAACAACTTTAGTTTGTTGGTTACCTTGAATAGCCTCGATTTTTTTTGCATATTTTGTTACATCATCTTTATTCGATAATAAACTATAAATTAAGGTAAATTCTGCACTTTGTCCTGGCTCAAGTTGTCGAACACGTTTTTGTTCACGCTCAATAGTTACTGGATAAGCAAAGCTAGTACCTGGCTCTAAACCTGTGACATAACCTTGTTTCAGTGTGTCAGTGTTTTTCCACAACGAAAGGACAGGCAACTGTTTAATATTATAAGCAATACCAGCGGCTTTATCGCCAGCTTTGTTAGTTACCATTACTTGAGTTTGACCGTTGCTATCAGCGAAAGGATACACATTAAATACCATTTCATCAAAGCCTTTTGTTGGTCCTAAATAAGTTTGCCATGTGTTTAAACCATTTTTAGCATAATCGTTAAATGGTGAGATTTCTTTTACTGGCGCAACAAACTGTGCACCTTCTTCAAGAATTGGCGTACCAAAATTGCTATGGTAGATAATTTGGTAATCGCGTGTATAATCACTTTTATTAGTCACCACATCATGCACGGTAAACTCACTACTTCCTGGTACATAGCTAAGTGATGCCCACGTTTCTAGGTTACTTTTTTTGAACGTATTTTCTTTGATTAAACCTTTAACTGTAATGGTGTATGGCGCTTTATCGGCAATATCCACCATTAATTTAGATACCGGCGTGTTTTGCGCACGGCCATGGAGCGTATACATCATACCATCAGCTTGCACCGCATGACCTGTCCACTCAAAACCACAGCGCACCATCATTTCGTTAAAACCATCTAGCCAACCTATGCCTCCACGACTTTCTAAATTAATATATTTGGGGTGAACAATTTCATTTACTGGCGAATCCCAGCCCATACGAACACCATCACCAACAACCGACAAGATACCTAATCCTCGAGTTGGGCTTAATTTAATCGTGAAGTTATCACTAGAAATAGTTAAAACTTCAGTACCATCTTGTTTACCACCTTTAAGCACGGTATTTTCAATAGTAAACATTTTACCTTTTACACCTAAAGCTTGGCTTGAAACCGACCAATTCCCTTTAGCAAGGCCGTTTTCATTATCAGTCAATACAAATTCTTTCGCATTGGCATGATAACTAGCCAAACTAAGTAACACTGCTAATGAAACAATTTTGATTTTCATGGTAAGACCTCATCGTTAATAAGTTAATACTGAATCGTTTCAGTCAATATGACATAAAAACCGAAGAAGCAATAAAAGAAAATGGTAAAAATGAGAGGTCATTCACACTTTTTTAGCATCAAATAAATCAACCTATAAACGTAATTTATTGACTTAAAATCAGTGTGAAATGTTTAGAATATCAGTTTTTAGGCCTAATTTGCCCAACCTTCCAGTGTTTTCGGCACACTGAATGGTATTCGCTATCACCCAGATGAATGGAATTGCCAAATTTAACAATTTGACCATCTTGCCCTTCTAATAAAATCATGGTGGCTTTTTTTCCACACCAGCATACGGTTTTAAGCTCTCTAAAATTGTCGGCAATTTCAAGTAGCGTTTTAGATCCTTCAAACAGATGCCCCATATAATCGGTTTTAATACCAAAGAACATAATTGGGACGCTATATTCATCACACACATCAGAGAGCTTCCAGATGGTGTTGCGCGATAAAAACTGACTTTCATCAATCAATATGCAGGCATATTGGTTTTGTTTGATATGTTCAATGATGGCATCAACAGTCGTGTCATCAAGCAGTAATGCTTTTTTGCGTAACCCTAAGCGAGAGACGATTTCGACAGCCGAATCACGTGTATCAACCGATGACTTAAGTAGTAATGTTTGCATGTTATTACTTAAGTAGTTGTGATCAATTTGTAGTAGTTCGGTGGATTTTCCGGCATTCATTACGCCATATATATAATAGATCTTAGACAAAATAACGCTCTCAAAATAAAAACAATGAATAAAAATAATGAATAAAAGCTGTGATGTAGGAAATAAAAAAGGTAAGTTAAACAACCTACCTTTTTTAACTTTAAGAAATAATTATTTTGCTTTACCTTGGTTTGCAACAGCCGCTTGTTTTGCAGCGATTTCATCAGCATTACCGAGATAATAGTGTTTAATGACTTTCATATTGTCATCAAATTCATACACTAACGGCACCCCTGTTGGGATGTTAAGCTCAATAATATCATCATCACTGATGTTATCTAAATGTTTTACTAGTGCACGTAGTGAATTACCGTGAGCGGCAATAATAACACGCTCCCCTTTAGCTACGCGTGGCGCAATTGTTGATTCCCAATAAGGAAGTACACGTTTAATAGTCAATGCTAAACTTTCCGTTAGTGGTAATTCTGCTTCAGGTAAGTTGCTGTAGCGTGAATCATGTCCAGGAAAACGTTCATCTGATTTTTCAAGTGCAGGAGGGGTAATGGCAAAACCACGACGCCATAATTTTACTTGCTCATCGCCATATTTTGCTGCGGTTTCTGCTTTGTTTAAACCTTGTAATGCACCATAATGGCGTTCATTTAATTTCCAACTTTTTTCAACGGGTAACCATGCTTGATCAACTTCGTCTAGAACGTGCCATAATGTGTGAATAGCGCGTTTTAATACTGAAGTATAAGCATAATCAAATGTGAAACCTTCTGTTTTTAGTAATTTACCCGCTTCAGCAGCTTCTTTATTGCCTTTATCAGATAAATCAACGTCAGTCCAACCACAAAAACGGTTCTCTTGGTTCCAAACACTTTCTCCATGTCGAATTAACACTAATTTTTTTACAGCCATGAGTATAACTCCTTTATTACGTATAATTAAATTTTAAGTGTATTTGGTTTATAGGCAAGTGGTATATGCAACCATGCCTGCCTATTTGTTTTGAATTAAAATGCTTAATTCAAAACATTTATTTTCTTGGTAAGTATTTTAATGGATCAACTGATTGCGCTTTATATCGAATTTCAAAGTGTAACCTAACCGACGAAGTGCCCGTAGCCCCCATTGTAGCAATTTGTTCACCTGCACGCACCGCTTGCTGTTCTTTTACTAATATAGATTGATTGTGCGCATACGCTGTTAAATAATCATCATTATGTTTAATAATAATTAAATTACCATAACCGGGTAATGAATTGCCCGAATAAACAACACGCCCATCAGCCGCCGCCATGACTTTAGCCCCAACTGAGCCTGATATATCAATACCTTTACTTGTATTTGAGAATTTTTCAACAATCTTACCCCGTGCTGGCCATTGCCATGAAATATTAGCCACATTCACTTTTGAGGTACGAGTTGGTATAATGTCAGAAGAACTATCTAACGGCTCAGTAATAGTTTCCGTCTTTTCGATTGTCGTTGGTTGTTGATTTTTATCTGTTTTGGTAATCGAAGTCGTTGTTGTTTTAGTGATCGTTGGTCTCGTTTTGGCTTGCCCCATTGCGATAGTAGTATTATTGCTATTAACTTTATTCGATGTTGCTGGGTGTGTAGTGGTTTTTTGGGTTACGACAACTGTACCACCACTAACATCTAACACTTGCCCAACATTAACGGCAAAGGGTTCTTTGATATTATTTTTAGCCGCTAGTGAACGGTAATCGTTACCTGTTACCCACGCAATATAAAACAATGTATCCCCACGTTTTACAGTATAAGTATCGCCTTGATATCCACCTTTAGGTATTTCGTCATAATTACGGTTATAAACAATACGCTCGTTGCTAATTACCGTATCATTACTGTTAGCACTTATAGAATGAGTGTCGTTAGCGGTATTTGTATTGGACGTTGTCGTTTGTCTTGATGAAGGTATAGAAGAGGCTCTACCACCCGTTGAAATATTCGCAGGTGGTTTGGTGTAAACAGAAGACGTTGATGCTCCACCTGCTCCCGAAATATCTTCAATTTCGGCTTGCTCGGTTTGAGTACAAGCAACCGCTAACAAACTTAAGCAACTTAATGTCAGTATTTTTTTCAAAGCAACACCTTTCATTCTAGAATTTCATTTTTAGTTATTTTATGCAAAATACTATTTTCAGCACATATGGGGATATTTGCACATTTTAACGTTTTTATAGTAAAAAGCTATTATATTGATTACTTATTAAGTAAATCAATAATTTTATTTAGTTCTTTATGATTTTAGCTAATATTTAGCTTGTCAGCATATCATTTTCATAAAAATAACGATGCATACTCAAATCAATTGAACCTGATACTATTCACTTTTAATTTAGGTTAACCACTTTATCAACTAAGACTGCACACGCATATTGTTGCCATAAGCAAATTCTAGTCATAAGTAAGTTATTTTAACTTATATTTGTTAACTAATTTACTCAGACTAGTCGAATTTATTTTGAAAGTAGTGAGTATATACAATAAAATGAGGGTTCGTACAGTATCTTTACTATCTTTCTATAAAAATTTAATGTGATTAAAAATAATGACTTTATATATTGTTGCTACCCCCATCGGAAATTTAGATGATATTACGCTTAGAGCGATCGATATACTTAAAAGCGTCGATCTGATTGCGGCTGAAGATACGCGTCATAGTGGCTTACTTTTACAACATCTTGGAATTAAAGCGAAGCTGTTTGCTTTGCATGATCATAATGAACAAGAAAAATCCAATACCCTTATCGAGAAACTCAAATCAGGGTTATCCATTGCGTTGATTTCTGATGCAGGTACACCATTAATTAACGATCCAGGATATCATTTGGTTAAAGCATGTCACGAAAATGGCATTAAAGTCGTACCAATTCCTGGCGCTTGCGCTGCGATAACAGCTCTATGTGCTTCAGGATTACCGTCAGATAAGTTTATTTATGAAGGTTTTTTACCCGCTAAAACTAAAGCACGCCAAGATTACCTTACCCATTTATTAGACGAACCACGCACAATCATCTTTTATGAATCGACTCATCGCTTATTAGACACGCTTAATGATATGCAAACTATTTGGGGTGCTGATAAGCCAATTATTTTGGCTAAAGAGCTCACCAAAACGTGGGAAACTATTGTCAGTTTTAAGGTTAATGAGTTGATAAATTGGTTAAATGAAGATCCTGCCCGCCAAAAAGGTGAATTTGTGTTAATCGTGCAAGGCCATACAAAATCAGAGGAAGATATTGATCCAAAGGCGATTGGTACTCTTAAACTATTGCAAAAAGAACTGCCATTAAAAAAAGCAGCAGCTATTACCGCTGAAATATATGGACTTAAAAAGAATCAACTTTACCAAATTGGTTTGAATACAGAACAATAACTAAATGACTAAGTGGGTGGGTTATGGCCAGTATATAGCAAATATTAACTTGGTAATAAACTAAGCTTGGTAATAAACAATAAATAGTAACTGTTAATTTGTTTAATTCCTCGTAGATTTATCGCTAAGAACATTGGCATAAATAGCACAATTTAGTATATAATCTCCCCCTTATTTTTAAGACATTTATGATAAAAGGTAACAAACAATATGGGATTTAAATGTGGTATCGTCGGACTACCTAATGTGGGTAAGTCAACGCTTTTTAACGCACTAACTAAAGCTGGCATTGAAGCGGCTAACTTTCCGTTTTGTACTATCGAGCCAAACACTGGGGTTGTGCCGATGCCCGATCCACGTTTAGATGAACTGGCAAAAATTGTTAAACCACAACGCACATTGCCAACCACTATGGAATTTGTTGATATTGCAGGTTTAGTTAAAGGTGCGTCGAAAGGTGAAGGTTTAGGTAATCAATTTTTAGCTAATATTCGTGAAACTGAAGCCATTGGTCATGTTGTACGTTGTTTTGAAAATGATAATATCATTCACGTCGCTGGCAAGATCGATCCGGCTGAAGATATCGAGATTATTAATACTGAGCTTGCCCTATCCGATCTTGAAGCTTGCGAACGTGCAATAACGCGCCTACAAAAACGTGCCAAAGGTGGCGATAAAGAGGCCAAATTTGAATTAGAAATCCTTGAAAAATGCTTACCACATTTAGAGCAAGGTAAAAAATTGTTGCAGCTTGGTTTAAGTAAAGAAGAGCTTGATGCAATTAAATACCTAAGCTTTTTAACCCTAAAACCAACCATGTATATCGCTAATGTGAATGAAGATGGTTTTGAAAACAATCCTTATTTAGATAAAGTCAAAGCCATTGCTGAACAAGAAAAGGCCATAGTTGTACCTGTATGTGCCGCAATTGAAGCCGAGCTTGCTGAGCTTGATGATGCTGATCGTGACGAATTTATGCAAGATTTAGGGTTAACAGAACCTGGTCTAAACCGCGTGATTCGTGCAGGATATAGTTTGCTTAATTTACAAACGTACTTTACAGCAGGTGTTAAGGAGGTTCGAGCATGGACAATTTCAGTTGGAGATACAGCGCCACAAGCAGCAGGTAAAATTCATACTGATTTTGAAAAAGGGTTTATTCGCGCTCAAACTATCGCTTTTGAAGATTTTATTAAATACGGCGGTGAACAAGGTGCAAAAGAAGCGGGCAAAATGCGCGCTGAGGGTAAAGACTATGTTGTGCAAGATGGCGATATTATGAACTTCTTATTTAATGTATAGCTAATGATTTGACGTCGCCTTTTGGCGACGTTGTTATATTAGCAATCATAAAGATCAATTCAATCTTGATAAAAAAGTGATTTTTACTAAAACAGATACATTTCCTAAAATTTCTTAACAAGATCAAATAATAGCTTCATAAACATAAGGAAGGCACACTTTTATGTTACTCACATTTCAACAAGCCAAACAGCAAATGCTCCAAAGCGCATCAGCCATAAAATCACTCAATTGCGAAAAAGTTTCTTTGTTCGATGCATTAGGACGTATCACTGCTGAACCGGTAATGTCGCCGATTAATGTGCCAAGCTTTAATAACTCAGCGATGGATGGGTATGCCGTTAGATTATCCGATGTTAATCAATCTAAATTATTACCTATAGCGGGCATTATTTTAGCTGGCGATGATATAGGCAATCTTAATTGGCCACAAGGTACTTGTTTACGTATTATGACTGGAGCCCCCGTACCAAATGATGCTGATGCAGTAGTGATGCAAGAAAAGACCGAAAAATCGGAGCTAGGTATCACTTTTTTAAATGAGATAAAAGTTGGCGATAATATCCGCCATATGGGCGAAGATATAAAAAAAGACACTGTCGCTGTGAACAAAGGGGAAAAATTAACCATTCCCATACTATCAACCCTTGCGACATTGGGCATTAGTGAAGTTTTGGTTTTTAAAAAACTGAAAGTAGCCATCTTATCAACAGGTAATGAATTAACACCAATTGGTGAGCCTTTAGCTGGTAATGGCGCTATTTATGATAGTAACCGTTTCACGCTAAAATTATTATTAACTGAGCTTAACTGTGACATCGTCGATCTTGGTATCATTTCTGATGACCCAACCCAAATCAAACAAGCATTGATAGCCGCATCGAATCAAGCTGATTTAGTCATCACCAGCGGTGGCGTTTCTGTGGGCGATGCAGATTATACTAAAGTGGCTTTAGAAGCGCTTGGCAAAATCAGCTTTTGGAAAATTGCGATGAAACCTGGCAAGCCTTTTGCCTTTGGCAACATTGGCGAGGCGCTATTTTGTGGTTTGCCCGGCAATCCTGTTTCAACCTTAGTGACTTTTTATCAATTAGTACAACCACTAATTTTAGCTCTTTCAGGGGTTGAAGCACCAGCCATTGATTTAACCTTTAAAGTAAGCACTGCAACCAATCTTAAAAAGAGCCTTGGTAGAGTAGACTTTCAACGTGGTATGTTACAAATAAATGCACAAGGTGAGTTAGAAGTTAGCACAACAGGGCATCAAGGGTCGCATATAACACAATCATTTAAGCAAGCTAATTGTTTTATTGTGCTTGAACAGGATCGTGGTAATGTCAGCAAAGGGGAGCAGGTAACGGTTGAGCTGTTTAATCGTTTACTAAAGTAAGCGTGGTTTAAATACCCATTTGCATTATTTACCATAATAGTCATGCACATTTATTATGTGTATGATTTAGTTGTGTAAATAGGTGGTATGTAACATTATGAACATATCGTTATATTGGTTTATTACTATATAACGGTATAACCCGCTGGCAGATAATAAGTTGAGATATAATTAAAATAGTGCAACTAATATCGCGCCTACGGCAATCATAGCAACCCCTACACCAGCTAATAGCGAAACCTTTTCACCGAATAAAATAGCAGCAAATACAACCGCAAAAACTACGCTTAACTTGTCAATTGGCGCAACTTGCGATACTTTGCCCTCTTTAATCGCCATAAAATAAAATAGCCAAGATAGCGCACCGGCAATGCCACTTAGTGCAATAATAAATAACGCCTTTTTATCATTAAAAAACGTGTTGATAAGGCTTAGTTTACCTTGAACAGCAACCACCCCAACTAAAAAAATAGCCATGACAATAGCACGAATTGCGGTTGCTGTGTTGGCATCAAGGTACTGTAAACCGATTTTTCCTAAAATAGCTACGCATGCCGCAGTAATAGCGGAAAGTAGTGCATAAATAAGCCACGCACTCATATTAATATTTATCGATTTTAAATAGATATTGTTGATTGTTGGAATTCGTTTCACATTGTTGTGATTTACTCATCACCCCACGACAATCTTCTAAAACACCGTGAGCTTTTGACCAATGATAAGTTTTACCTTCGTCGTTTTTACCTCCACATCCAACTAATGCCAAGCTAAACATCAAACAAGACAAACCAATAACCGTAGCTTTCATTTCATTCTCCTTTTTTGGGCAAACGCATTAAATATTTAACAGCATTGCTGTTTTTTTTATGGGAATTATTTTAATTCAGAATGAATGTGATTAATAGCTAAAGTACCACCTATTTTTAATAGATTAAAGTGGCGGTTTGCTTTATATTTATTTAATAACTGGCATGGTTCATCTAATGGCTCGTCAGCTAATTCAAATGCTCCCCAATGAATAGCTATGGCTGAATGGCATTGTAATTCATCGTACAGTTGCACAGCTTGCTTGGGGTCAATATGCTGTGATTTCATATACCAACGTGGCGCATAAGCACCAATAGGTATTAATGCCAAATCGATTGAAGGAAAACGCCTAGCAATCTCTTTTAATTCAACACAATAGCTAGTATCCCCCATAAAATAGACTGTTTTTGTTTGATTAGCAATCTTAGATTGAATCATCCAGCCACTCCATAATGCTTTATTCACATCAAGCAATCCTCGATTGCTCCAGTGTACAGCTGGGGTAGCAGAGAAAGTAAGCCCATCAATAGTTTTACAATCCCACCAATCTAATTCAATAGTGTTCTTAGCCCCCCACTTTAGTAATGTTCTTTTTAAACCAAGCGGAACCATAATGACAACATTAGGGAAACGAGCCAATAATTGCTGAATACTTTGAGAATCAAGATGATCATAATGGTTATGTGAAATAACAATAAAATCAATCTGCGGCAATTGTTCAATATCTAAAGCTGGCGGTGTTCGCCGTTTAGGTCCTATGAATTGCGAAGGTGAAGCCCGCTTAGAAAAGATAGGATCAGTTAAAATCATCTTACCGTTTAAACGAATCAATGTTGTTGAGTGACCAATCCACCAAACTCTATCATCAGGTAAACTGAGATTGATTGGCTCAAACCATGTTTGGTTAAAAGTATGATAACCTGCTTTAGGTGGTAATACTTTACGCTTAAAACGCCAACGTAAAAACTCGCCAATTTTAATTTTAAAAGATGCATCATACTTAAACCCTTTAGCAGTATGATGTTTTTTTTGAGCCGTTAAATCTTGTTTTTGATCCGCCATCCTGATAGCCTTCTTTGACAATCAATTTAGTTTAGTAATTTGCTGTACGTTCAATAATTACAGCAACATTCCGAGCATTCGCTATTGCTGTTGGTTTAGATACTTTAACTTTCAACCAATTAACAGAAAATTGTTTAATAATCATTTCAGCGACTCGCTCTGCTACACATTCAATCAGCTCAAATTTCGAAGATTGAATAAAGTGTGTTATCGTTTGGCTAACCTTAAAATAGTCTAAACAAAGCGATACATTATCGCTTTCGCCAGCAGGTTTATTATTCCATGCCATTTCAAGATCGAGAATTAACTTTTGCTTGATGGTCTTTTCCCAATCATAGACGCCGATGGTTGTTAGAACAGTTAATCCTTCAATCAGTACCCTATCTTTGCTGTATGTATTCATACCCGATTCCAAATGCCTAATTACATTAAATAGAGATTACCGAATCTTGTTAAATTACGCTATAATTTATTTTAAATAATACTAAATATCCGTAATTATGACTCGAATTTTTCAACCTTTTATTATTGAGCAAAATAGCCTTATTACCTTGGATGATAATGCGTTTAACCACCTTATTCGTGTATTAAGAATGAAGGTCGGTGAAAAAATTATCTTATTTGATGGATCTAATCATATTACCCCTGCAATTATTCATGAAGTCAATAAAAAATCGGTTACAGTCAAAACAGCTTCGTCCGTTTTAGATAATCGCGAATCGCCATTAGAGCTCCATTTGGGGCAAGTGATATCACGCGGCGAAAAAATGGAATTTACTATTCAGAAATCGGTTGAGTTAGGTATCAGTAGTATAACGCCACTACTTTCTGAACGTTGTGGAGTTAAGCTCGATACCGAAAGATTAGATAAAAAAACACAACAGTGGCAAAAAATTGTGATTTCAGCTTGTGAACAGTGTGGACGCAATATAATTCCTGAAATCAAACCCGTCATAAAATTAGAAAGCTGGTGTGCAAGTTTAACGGAAGGATTAAGACTCAATTTACACCCTAAAGCTAAACACGGCATAAAACAATTAGCCAATGAGCATAAAAAAATTTATTTATTAATTGGGCCAGAAGGTGGATTGTCTGACAATGAAATTAGCATGACGCATGACTATCATTTTATAGATATTTTACTCGGACCAAGAGTGTTACGAACAGAAACCGCTGCGCTCACAGCGCTTACCGCATTACAAGTGCACTTAGGCGATCTTGGATAAACACAGCAGAATATAGCTGATAAGTAATGATTACTTTGCAACTGGCTTAGTAACGAGTATGATAACAGCAAGCATTATTTTGGGTATTGCCATTAAGCCTTGGCAAAGCGCTTCAAGTAATACCTATATTTTAATATAAAAACCCAATTGAATAGATAAAATCAGTAAGGAGTCATTATGATAAAACTGGGCATTGTAATGGACCCAATTAGTCATATCAAAATAAAAAAAGACACCAGTTTTGCCATGTTACTTGAGGCACAAAAGCGAGGGTATCAACTTTTTTATATGGAAATGAATGATCTCTTCTTACGCAATGGTGAAGCTTATGCGACAACACGGACATTAACTGTTTATAATGATGATCACCATTGGTTCGATATGAACAATGAACAAACCATACCCTTAAGTGATCTTGATGTAATATTAATGCGTAAAGATCCCCCATTTGATACCGAATTTATTTATGCAACCTATATTCTAGAACGTGCTGAGGCAAAAGGCGTATTAGTAGTAAATAAGCCTAAAAGTTTACGTGATTGTAACGAAAAATTGTTTACTGCATGGTTTGCAAAATTTACGCCTGAAACATTGGTTACTCGTCAAACTCAACAGATTAAATCCTTCTATCAAGAGCATAACGATATCATTTTAAAGCCACTTGACGGTATGGGTGGAGCATCAATTTTTAGAATTAAAGCTGACGATCCAAATGTGTCGGTTATCATTGAAACCTTAACTGAGCACAACTCACGTTACTGCATGGCTCAAACTTACATACCAGCGATAACAGACGGGGATAAACGTGTTTTGGTTGTCGATGGTGAGCCTGTACCTTATTGTTTAGCAAGAATTCCACAAAAAGGGGAAACTCGAGGTAACCTTGCCGCAGGTGGGCACGGAGAAGTAAGAGCATTAAGTGAAAGTGATTGGCATATTGCCAAAAGTATTGCCCCAATGTTAAAAGAAAAAGGCTTACTATTTGTTGGTTTAGATATTATTGGCGATAAGCTAACTGAAATTAACGTAACAAGTCCCACTTGTGTTCGTGAAATTGAGGCAAAAAACCCAAATCTTTCCATTACAGGTATGTTGATAGATGCCATTGAACGTCGATTAAATAAGTAGAGCAAAAAATGATTAGAGAATATAAAACAGCAGATTTAGATAAAGTCATGGCTATATGGCTAGAAGGTAATGAACAAGCACATCGTTTTATTGATCCTCAATTTTTCAAACAAAATTATGAATTAGTAAAAATGCTCATTCCTATGTCGACATTATATGTTCAAGATCTTGATGGAGTAAAAGGTTTTATTGGCATAACTGAAAATTATATTTCAGGTTTATTTGTTGATGAGGCTTTTCGCCGACAAGGGACAGGTAAAGCACTCGTTGAAAAAGCAAAACAACGCCATAATGAACTGCTAGTGCATGTTTATAAAAAAAATATCGCAGCGATTGATTTTTTTCTTTCTCAGGATTTTAATATTGTATCAGAATCAATCAACGAAGAAACCGGAGAGCCTGAGCTATTAATGCGCTGTAATGTTGAGCATAAAGTTAAAATTGGTAAATGCGCGTTATAAACTACTAAAAATGTGAACATATGAATTTAAAAAATCATTTTATCATCGCTATGCCAACGATAAGCGACCCAACATTTAGTCGCTCGGTTATCTACATTTGTGAGCATAACCGCGATGGTGCTATGGGTATCACCATTAATAAACCGATATTAGAACTTAATGTATCAACAGTACTGACACGTTTAGATATAACAGCAAGCAAAAATTGTGCTGAACTGGAACAGCCCGTTTTCGCTGGTGGTCCTATTGCTGAGGAACAAGGATTTATTTTGCACACGCCACAGCAAGGTTTTTCATCAAGCATACAAATTTCTGACGATGTGATGATTACAACGTCTCTTGATTTATTAAAAACTATCGGTTCTCCTAAACAGCCAAAAGATATATTGCTCGCACTAGGCTATACCAGCTGGCAATCGCTACAACTCGAAGAAGAAGTAGCACGAAACAATTGGTTAGTTGCCGATACAGATCCTAAAATTATTTTTGAACTTGCCATCAATGAACGTTGGCAAAAAGCAGCAGAATCGCTCGGCATTAATATGAATACTATTTCACACCAAATGGGAAATGCATAACCAATGGCAACGATTATCGCATTTGATTTTGGCACAGCAAGTATTGGTGCAGCTATTGGCCAAGATATCACTAAAACAGCTAGCCCTTTATGCTCATTTAAGGCACGCGATGGCATTCCTAACTGGCAAACAATCGAAAAGGTCTTAAACGAGTGGAAACCCGATTTTTTAGTAGTCGGGTTGCCTTTAAATATGGATGGCACAGAGCAACCGCTCACCGCCCGAGCACGTAAATTTGCTAACCGTTTACATGGTATGTTTGGTTATCAAGTCCATTTACAAGATGAACGATTATCAACCGTTGAAGCTAAATCACATATTTTTGCTTCTCGCGGTTATCGGGCACTTGAAAAAGGTCATGTAGATGCGACTTCCGCAATCATTATTTTAGAAAGTTGGTTTGAAAACAATTAATTATTTTAATTAATCAATTCTTTTATCTAATAATAGATCGCCAATCAATATCATCCTTGCTAAAATAAACAGCAATTTTTTATTGGAAGGAACTTGCCGTGTCACATAACAACTCTCTTAGTTATAAAGATGCTGGTGTCGATATTGACGCCGGCAATGAACTTGTTAATCGCATCAAATCGGTTGTAAAAGAAACTAAGCGCCCCGAAGTTATGGGGGGATTGGGTGGTTTTGGCGCGTTATGTGCTATTCCACAAAAATACAAAGAGCCAATTTTGGTATCGGGCACGGATGGCGTGGGTACCAAATTACGCCTGGCAATGGATTTAAACCGCCATGAATCAATTGGTATTGATTTAGTGGCAATGTGCGTTAATGACCTGATTGTGCAAGGTGCTGAACCTTTATTCTTTCTTGATTATTATGCCACAGGAAAACTCGATGTCGATGTTGCAGCAACAGTAGTAACAGGCATTGCCGAAGGCTGTAAACAATCAGGGTGTGCTTTAGTTGGCGGCGAAACTGCCGAAATGCCAGATATGTATCAAGGTAACGACTACGATTTAGCGGGATTTTGTGTTGGTGTAGTTGAAAAATCAGCTATGATAGACGGTAGCAAAGTGCAAGATGGCGATGCATTAATCGCATTAGCTTCAAGCGGTACTCATTCTAATGGCTATTCGTTAGTACGTAAAATTATTGAAGTCAGTGGTGTAAACCCTGCCACTGAACAGTTAGACGGCAAACCACTTGCCGATCACTTGCTAGCACCGACTAAAATCTATGTTAAACCCATACTTGATTTAATTACACAAGTTGATATCCATGCAATAGCACATATAACAGGCGGTGGTTTCTGGGAAAACATTCCTCGTGTGTTACCTGAAAATACTCAAGCGATAATTAATGAAACAAGTTGGCAATGGCCTGCTATATTTAATTGGTTACAAAAAGCAGGCAATGTTAGCCGCCATGAAATGTATCGCACCTTTAATTGTGGTGTTGGCTTAATTATTGCCATACCAAAACCATGGGTCGATAAAACAATTACCTTACTAAATAACCATGGTGAAACAGCATGGCTATTGGGTGAAATTAAACAGGCTACATCAGCAGAGCGGGTAATAATAAAATAGATTTTGCATTCACTTTATCTATCCAAATTTTGTCACCTCCCTGCCCTAAAGGACGGAAATTCCTACTGAAGTTACTTTACTTCAGTAGGTTTCTGCTTCTGATAGCATGATGACTGCACCATTCGCATTACAGACGCTTCGGCATATCCTACCCCCTAGTATATATTAAGGCACTAACCATTCATCCTCGCCAAAAAATGAACCAATACCATCTGTACCGCCACTTACCCAGATATAGTTAACATTAAATACAGCTTGTTTTTGATATCACTAAAGCTAATGGTGTCTGTATCAAGTTTGTTTTGTTGGTATCTTCGGCTTCTGAAAATATTCCAACTCTTTTTAGGTAGTATTGTGACAAAAGAATTTATGTTATTATTTATTATCATTTTATAAAATAAAAAATCAAATAAAATCAATAGCTTTTCTGAATTATTTTTGTAGCATAATCATCTTAAGTATGGATCTTGGCAATAGAATTAACTGTTACCTTTAGTTGATAATATAACTATCTCCTAAAACAAGCATCTTAATTTTCTAGGTGGCTTGTGTGTTAAGTCTGGGATATTTACACAAGGTTAATTTGACAATATCATTTGCTTTATAATAAAAGCAACAAGTTCAATAGTAAAAAAATCAATTAGAATAGAAAGGAATATTATATGCAATGGCTTATTACAGATGAATTTAGGCAAGACTTAAAAAAATTAGTAGCGCTTTTAACTAACAGCCTTGATTTACAATGGATTAATGATGTGATTGATCATTATGAATGGGATGAAGACGAGGATGAGGAATTTGAAACAGATTATTTAGTGAGTGAAGACGAACTGATCGCCTTTCGCCAAGTTGAGATATTGGGCGATATATTACAACCAGAATTTATGCTACAAATCGATTGGAAAGAAAGCGTTGATGAGCTTAAATCAGGGATTGCAGATCTATTACTCAATAATTTTGGTGTTAACCGTGTTTCGTTCCCGAATATGCGTCATTACGATAACCGCACAACTGTTTCAAATGATGGAGTGTTAGCAGATTTTAATCGAGAACTTAAAAAACAAGGTTTTAATCTTGCTAATGTCATATCGGGGGATGATAATTTATGGATTATCGTTTACCCAACGACAGCACATAACGAAGTAGAATACCTAGTTAATCAATTGGGTAGCGAATTAGAGTAGTGGGATAAATCACTTTACAAATAGACGTAGCATTGTTCGATCATGGCGTTAAAATGCCATCTGTACCCATTAATGGTTGTTGGCTATTGTGTAATAACTTTAATGCTTTTTCATTTAGTTTATCAAAATAATAAAGGTAAATTTGGTCATAATCAAACTGCTCGACTTTTTCAGCATGATGTTGCTTGGGATTGACCTCAGGGTAAGTCACTGTGTGTAACTGACCGGCGTTATCATAACGATAACGGCGTGGCTGATGTCTGGTGATTTCGGCAAGCTATCCGTTATAATGATACTGATATTGCCAGAATTAATGCGATAAAAATCAAACAAGATAAGCTAATTGTTAAATTTTTCTTGTTAATTTTAATAAATAAAACATGCTCCCCCACTAATTATGTGAGGGATTTTACTATTTACTTTGAATAACGTTCTCTTAATTTATTCATATAAAATTCGATTGAATCTTTATCTTTAGGATGCGCTTCAATATAGCTATTTGATATTATTTGCATAAGTTCAACAAATTTTTGTGGGGAAAGCTCTGAGCTATCCATCTCTCCAACATAAAAATCAACACTTTTGAAATCTTGTGGGTCTTCATAACCTTCATCTAACGCATATCCCAAACCCTCATGTACATCGCATCCAATACCTCGTGATGCATCATAAATAAATTGTAAAAGATTCATTTTATGCTCTTTGTACATCGTCTCGATTAAGTAATATAAATCACCTCCTCCTTGTTCTTCTATTTCTTTTGCTATTTTATTTAACCATGTTAAATTATGATTCATTTTATATTCCTCTCTGGTATTGTAAGAAATGCATTGCTTATTTTACCTGTGCTTTGATTTTTTGTTACAGTGAACCAATATCAATCAATTTGCACAGAACATTCTCTTTTATCTGGATTATTTCTAAAATAATTTTCCGCTTTTTTCGCTGCTTTATTTGACATATCTGCTACTTTTGCATCGGAAAGTCTTGCTGGATCATAGGTCGTTTTCTTTTCAGCTTTTTTAAAACGAATAATTTTACCTGTATTTGGTCCGTTTGCTGCTCTAGCTGGTAGCTGAAATTCATACTCAATCAAACCAGGAAAACGTGCATCTGTATATTTAGGACCAACAATTTTAGCCTCTGTCATTTCAATTGATTCTAAAAAAGCATCTTGGTTATGAGCGCCAGAAATACCTGTTTTTTTTGCATTTAACTGTCCTGTTTGTTTATTATGAGTAGTAACATCTGATACAAAAGTATCTGGCACTAATTGTGTATCAGTTTCTTTTCCAACAATCCCCTCAACGCCCTTGTCAGCGACCTTATTGCTGGACATCCGGTTATTATTAAGGTGAGTTAAAACAAGTTCATTATTGAACTTACGATGCAGATCTAAAAAAGATAAAAAAATCCCAACATCAGGCAGAAATTTAACAAGCTTTAATTCTGTTATAAATTAATATTGTGTTTCTCTGCTAGTTCACTAAGCATGACCCCAAATTCTAAAAGATCTTCTCTAGTCCACCCTGTTAAGGTAGGAATTTCATTTACACTGCATGAAACTAAAACAGCAGATTCAAGCTCTCTTATTAAGTTAAACTCCCTCTCACTCATTTGAACATTTAATAAATTATTTTGTTTCTCTAATATCTTCATTTTAAACCTCAGTTAATTCATTGGCGGTGTTTTTTGGATTGGTAAACGTTTAATATAGTTATCCCATCCCACAGTTTTGCTAGTACGACGGTTAAAAGCATTATAAGTATAGGTGATGATAAGCCCCGTCGGTTTAATTACTTTGATAAGTCGATGCCGGCAGTCGTATTGATAGTGGGTAACTAGACTGTGGTTTTTTCCACGTTTTTCCGCAATTAGGTTGCCAAAGCGGTCATATTCAAAGTGTTTATCACTAAAAAAGGTTAGGCGATTGCCAGTAGCACCACAATACCGTATTTTTAAGGTCGCATAAAAAAAGCAGAAAAGTAAATAAATCTTTTCTGCTGATCATGCTAGCGAGAATTCTACCTGTAACTATCCCCTAAAATAGTACAGCCAAAAAGTAGAAAATTCTCTATGATAAAAGTAAAAGAGGATTTAATTATGAAAAAAATGACTGAACATCAAATCGTCGCTATTTTAAAAGAAGCTGAAGCAGGTATTCCTGTCAAGGAACTCTGTCGCAAATATGGCATGGGTAATTCAACTTTCTATAAGTGGCGAGAAAAATACGGCGGTATGGAAACGTCGGATATTAAACGCTTAAAGGAGCTGGAGGCTGAAAACTGCAAGCTTAAGCAGATGTTTGCCGAACTGAGCTTAAAATCCCAGCTTCAGGAAGAAATCATAAAAAAGCTTTAGTGCCAACAGGGGCACGTAAAACGTGGGCACAGCAACTACAACAAAATCATTCAGTTACTATTGCTATGAGTTGTGCCATTGTTGGTTTAAGCCGTTGTGCTTACTATTATCAAGCTAAGTTACAGGATGATTCGGTGATTGTTTCGGTGTTGAATGCTATCACAGACCGGCATTTACGCTGGGGCTTTCCTAAATGTTTTAATCGTATCAGAAAGCTCGGCTATCAATGGAATCATAAACGGGTATATCGGGTGTATTGTGAATTAAAGCTTAATCTCAGGGTAAAGCGTAAAAAACGCATTCCTCCACGATGCCCGGAAAGGTTATTAGCCCCCAATAAACAAGGTGAATGTTGGTCAATGGATTTTATGAGTGACAGTAGTCGTAATCAACGTCGCTTTAGGACATTCAATGTCATCGATGACTTTAATCGTGAGGCATTAGGTATTGATATTGGTGTGAGTTTACCCGCAGGTAGAGTGACTCGTTATTTGGATAAATTGGCGGAGTATCATGGTTATCCGTTAAAAATACGCGTCGATAATGGACCAGAATTTACAGGAAAAACCTTTATAAACTGGGCTAAATCACATGATATAGCCATTGATTATATCCAGCCCGGTAGCCCTTATGAAAATGGTTATATTGAACGATTTAATCGTACCTATCGTACTGAAGTACTCGATTTATATCTTTTTAACAACTTAGCACAAGCAAGGAGAATAACCGAAGAATGGTTAACGATTTATAACACCGAAAGACCGCATGAGGCATTAAATAACATGACACCG
>NZ_LZHN01000065.1:0-3699 GCF_001690435.1 Gilliamella sp. Nev3-1
TGACTTTAACCTCCTTGTATTTCTCTACCGTCGATGGCTTTAAGGCTTTTTTCCGTTTAATTCTCTTTCTGCGTTGATGGCTTGATTAAGCGCATCAATATATTGACTGGGCTCAACAATACGCTGCTCATTACGTGCTTTGCCTTTATTGGCATTTGCTTTTAGGTGAGTACTGTCCGTATATAATACCCGACCACTTATCAACCCTTTGGCAATGGCCTGCTCAACAATATTATCAAAAATCTGTTGATAGATTTCACTGTCATTAAACCGACGGCGACGATTTTGACTAAGTGTTGAGGCGTCAATCACTTTTTCGGTTAATCCCATTCCCAGAAACCAGCGGTAAGCTAAATTGACCTGAATTTCCTGAACCAGACGACGTTCACTGGGGATACCGAAAAGATACCCCAATAGCATGATTTTAAACAGTCTGACCGGATCTTCTGCCGGACGACCGTTATTCGGGCAATAAAGTGGTGCTACCGCTTCTCGAATAAATTCAAAATCAATGACTTTAGCTATTTTACGAACAAGATGATTTTGGGGGACAAGCGCATCTAGTGAGATTTGCTCTATTTTTTCTGGTGTCGCTGGAGTTGGTTTTTTTAGCATAGAAGAACTTCTCTTATAGTGGACTCCTCTCTATTAGATCAAAGAACTCGCCAAAAAGCGAGTTCTTTGTCATCAATCTGAAAACCCAGCATTTGCTGGGTTTTTTATTTATCTAAAACTATTTAATTTTAGCTTCTTTATAAACTACATGCTGACGAACAACAGGATCATACTTTTTGATCTCCATCTTTTCAGGCATAGTTCTTTTATTTTTGCTAGTGGTATAAAAATGACCTGTACCAGCAGAAGAAACTAATCTAATTTTTTCGCGTACACCTTTTGCCATGATATGGTTTCCTTATTAGTACTTTTCACCACGGGCACGAAGTTCAGCTAAAACCGCATCAATACCCTTTTTATCGATAGTACGCATACCTTTAGCAGATACACGCAATTTTACAAAACGTTTTTCACTCTCAATCCAGAAACGGTGAGTTTGAAGGTTTGGTAGAAAACGACGTTTAGTAGCATTCATCGCATGAGAACGATTATTTCCTACTAAAGGGCCTTTTCCTGTTACTTGGCATACTCGTGACATGTCAATAATTCTCCGAAATTTCAATGCTTAAGCCCTGGGCGTAATATGTTAATGGAATTAACCTCGTCAGGCTTTTAGTTTGCTGCAGTTCTATCTGAGAAGCAGTCTAACCTCTCACACTACACCCATAATAATGAGGTAGCGAAGTATACGCTGTTATACACAAATTCTCAAGCATTATCTTATTTAAGTGTAAAAATAAGATCATTATCCAAATAATTATTAACAAATAAATAATAATTGTTGTGATAACACTATTATGGCTAAGGTTAATTTAGATAAATATAAAAACCGTTTAATTTTATGATAAATATGGTTTAATACTATTAATTATCGCTTTTATCTATTAGATCTAATTTTCAAGGAGATTGTATGAGCCAGTTCACGCCATATAGTATATACGGCATTATCGGTTATCCGTTAGGGCATAGTATGAGTCCTCTTATTCATACTACATCATTTCAAGATTATGGTATTCCTGCCGTTTTAGTGCCTTTTGCTACGCCACCTGAAGAAATATCAACACTATTTAAATCAGTAAGACTATTAAATATTAGAGGGTTATGTGTCACTATTCCACATAAGCAGGCTATTATTCCTTATTTAGACGAAGTAACTGAGCATGTCAAAAAAGCAGGGGCAGCTAATTTAGTTTATTGGAATGGCGATAAGCTTTGTGGCGATAATACGGATATTGTTGGCTTTATGCAGCCACTGGAACAAAAGAAATTACCTGTTGAATATAAAAAAGTTTTATTACTAGGAGCGGGAGGCGCAGCACGTGCTGCTGTTGTTGGATTGCAAGACCTTGGTTATACCGAAATTACTGTGACAGACATTATGCTCGACTCAGCCAAAGCATTAGCAAAAGAGTTCAATCTAAAAGCAATAGCTTGGGAAGAACGCAGCCAAGTTGAAGCACAAATTATTATTAATTCTACCCCATTAGGTATGCAAGGTAGATTTGAAGATCAGACGCCTTATGAACAGGCTTGGTTTAAAGGGAAAGGCTTGGCGTATGATATTGTCTATACACCATACAATACTCGATTTAGACAAGAAGCAGAAAAAGCGGGCTGGGAATCAATATCAGGGCGTGAAATGTTTATTGGTCAAGCAAATGCTCAATTTAAAATTTGGACAGGAAAAGATCTTTCTGAACGAGCAAAACAATCTGTAATTGATGCTTTAGCCGGAAAATAATTACTCAACAGATAAACACATCTAACGACATTGGAATTAGCTGTGTTTTTTTATGATTTTATCATTAGGTTAGTAATTAATAACTCTCTGCATTAATAAATTAGCTTAATAAAAATTAGCACATTAAGTGGATAGATCAAAAGCATTATAATAAGGAGTATTTATGACTAGCGTAGAATTGCAAGCGTATCGTCGTTTTCTTATGATAAAAGTGTCAGAAGCAAGCGAATATATTGGTAAAACAGATACAAATACATGGCTTGATTGGGAAAAAGGTATAACACCTGTGCCCAAATTCATTATAACGGCTATGCAAGAGCTAAAAAAGCTTCGAAACGAAAAAATTAATCTTATCATTAATAGCATCAATGATCGTGTTGGTAGTAATACTATTCGCTATTTTATGACATATGAAGAGTTTAAAAAGGTAAATCCAGAGCTTGACATCATTCAATGGCGACTACATCAATCAATTGCCACAGAGCTTTATTTCCGAGGTTTAGAAAAACTATGCTAATTAACTTAACCAAGATTATTTTAGGATCCTAATAGAGTATATTTACAAATAATGTAAATTTTAATTTACAAATTTAAGTTAAAAAATTTTAGTTAATTTATTGAAAAATAAATATTTTTTCAATTGTACCGATAATGTGTAAAAATATATTGCAAAAACAAATGTGAATCACTAGCATGGTGACTATATTCTGTAAATCTAAAAGGGCAGAACCCAATATGAATAAAACAATTTTTTTAGTTGGTGCTAGAGCTGCGGGTAAAACAACAATGGGAAAAATGTTAGCTGACAAGTTATCGTTTTCTTTTGTTGATACTGACAAGCATTTATTTGACACCACTCAAAAAACAGTAGCTGAAATTGTTGAAAAAGAAGGTTGGGAAGGATTCAGAGCAAGAGAAAGCCAAGTACTTGTTGATATAGCTAAACCAAATCATGTTATTGCAACTGGTGGAGGAATGGTATTAGCTGAGCATAACCGAGATTTTATGAAACAAAATGGCACGGTTATCTTTTTATCAGCACCTGCAGCAACACTGGCAGCGCGTTTAATGAAAGATCCTAATGTTGCTCAGCGCCCATCACTAACAGGTTTGTCTATTTTTGATGAACTGGAAAAGGTATTAACTGAAAGACTACCTTTATATCATGATGCTGCACATTATGAGGTCAATGTTGATCAAGATGAAAACTTGGTTCTCACGAAAATCCTTGAAATGCTTAAGCGTTAAATTTAGCCAAAATATTACCTAAAAAGTGGTGTTGTTTAATAAAAGCAAATAATCAATTTAATAAAGAATTCTATATAAATTTATATCTTAATTAA
>NZ_LZHN01000066.1:0-134132 GCF_001690435.1 Gilliamella sp. Nev3-1
AAAGAGAATAAGCGATTGTTAATGGAGAATGACATCCTAAAGCAAGCGGCGTTGATAATAGGACGAAAATCAAATTAATCACCGAGAATCAACATCGATATAGTTTACGTGCGTTATGTCGATGTTTACAAGTGTCAAGAAATAGCTTCTATTATCAACTACAATTAACCAGTAAAAAAACAGACAAAGAGCTTAGTAAAAAAGTGAAAGCGGTATTTAACGATAACTATCAATCCTATGGAACAAGGCGACTACAAGTAGCGCTTAGAAAGAAAAGCATACTATTATCCCGTCGCCGAATTGGTCGAATCATGCAAGAAAACGGATGAGTATCAAAATATACCTGTAAAAAATATCGTGCTAATACAGAACAAAGCAACGAATCAACAGTAAGTAAGCAACTTAATCGTGAGTTTACCGTAGGCCAACAACGCAAAGTGTTAGTGACTGATTTAACTTATGTGAGAGTAAAACAACAATGGCATTACCTTTGTATGATTATTGATGTAAGCAATCGAGAAATCGTGGGACGAAGTGCAGGAAAACATAAAAATGCTCAACTGGTTATGGATGCTATCAGCCAAATCCCTATTAACTTAAATTCAGTTGAGTTATTTCATTCAGATAGAGGAAAAGAATTTGATAATCATCTACTTGATGAATGTTTAAAGGAATTTGGCATTGAGCGTTCATTAAGCCATAAGGGATGCCCTTATGATAATGCCGTTGCTGAAGCAACATTTAAAGCGGTGAAAACTGAATTTGTATCAAACACGATTTTTGATTCACTTGAACAGCTCAGGCTACAATTTAATCACTATGTGGATTGGTTTAATTATAATAGACTCCATTCGTCTTTAAATTACCAGTCACCCATTGAATATAAAATGAATCTATGACCTTATCTTTTTGGTACTAAAAAGTGTGGACATACCAAAGAAAACTCTTTTTTATCGTAAATATTTTCAGACAATAAAATTAAACAGATTCTTTTAGTGATAATCCAAAATCAATAAACCCTTCAGAACTTATAACAAGACACCATTTATTTAAAGAATCAAAAAAATAATGATGTTGAGGAATATTTTCTATAGCAAAAGCAAGGAAACTATCAAATTGATTAAATTTTAAGTGTACTGCAAAATTTAAAGATGAATCATTTATATAGTAAATATCCCCGCTTTCTCTAATTTTAGTAGATATATCATTATCTACAATAAATTTTCTTATTGTAGATAACCATTTGGAATAACTTCCAAAAAGTTGATTGCTTTTGTGTTTAAAAGTTTTTGACCAATCAATTTTCGTTCCTTTCCAGTCAAAAGAATTAGATAATTTATGTGCAATCTCTTCCCAATTATCAACTAGCTCTGGTGGTTCTGATAATTGCGAAAGTTTCATTTTTATTTCATCATCAAGAGTCATGAGTCTCTCCGGGGCTTAGAAGGAAGATTAAATAGGCCTTGAAGTTTAGTTACTATTGATTCTGTAGCATCAAATAAAAAATGTTCTCCTTTCTCTTTTCCACTAAATACGTTTATATGAGCACCACTTCTTTCATCATACTCAATCCTAAACCCAGTTTTTCCATCAGCAGTAGTCATTCCAACTGGCTTCCCTTTTATAGAACCAAATTTTCCCGTATTAATTTTTTCAGCCTTAAAACCTCTTTTTTCTAACCACTTCAATGCTTTATTCATTGCTCGTTGATATGAATCTTTAGTTGATCCACAACTCCAGCCCCACGGATCCACCCAAGTCAACCCATTAGGCGCATACTGATACAGATTAAACCCACCAGCTAAACCAATCGGGTCTGGCTGGGTAAAGCGTCCTATATCCGGATCATAATACCTGAAAGTATTGTAATGTAAGCCGGTTTCTCTGTCTAAATATTGTCCCTGATATCTGAGGTTTTGCTCTACTGATTCGTGTTCGATTTCATGAATCCGCTTTCCCCATAACTGAAAGCTGCATTCCCACAATATTTTACCGTTTGCATCGGTTAGTTCTTCCGGACAGCCATTCAGGTCGGTGTGGAAGTAGCGGATATGCTGTTCTTGGTTGCCGTCTGTGTCTATCCGCGCCAATGGTTCGTAGCTGTTCTGGTCGGTATAGATATACAGGCTGGTGGGGTGATTCGGGCCGGTTTCCTGAATCATTCTTAAGCCGTCCCACAGGAAGCGGGTACGGTTGTAAGGTTTGCCTTCGCGGTCTAACTTTTGTTTTTCGATGCGTCTGCCAAGGGCGTCATTGAGATAGCGGTATCGTTCGGTTTTGTTGAGCTGTTCAATGCGTACTTCGCTTAGACGGTGGTCGGCGTCGTAGTAGTAGTGCTGGGTTGCGCCGATGGTCTGTTTGGTCTGGGTTCTGCCGTGCTCGTCATAGCGGTAGTGGTGCCCTCTAAAATGCAGGAGCTGGTTACAGCGAATCAGGTTGTGGTTGCTGTAGTCTTCTCTGTATTTGCTGTCCAGCAGGTTGGCAGCGGCATCGTATTGCAGGGTTTCCCAGTATCTCTGGTTGCGGCAGCCTTCGATTCTGCCGGTGCGATCATAGCGGTAATCGGTCTGGCCGTGTTTGCTGTGTTTTTTGCTTACCAATCGGTCGAGGTTGTCGTACTGGTAGTTGGTACGCTGCTTTAGGGGGTCGATAACGCTGCGCAGGTTGCCGCGCTGGTCGTAGTAGTAACGCCATGTGCTGCCATTGGGGTCGACGCTGATGGTGGGTAAAGCCCAGTGGGGCAGCCACTGGGTTTGGGTGGTACGGCCGAGGGGATCGTAGTATGCTACACTATAAAAAATGTAAAACTTTCACGACTGATGAAGCAATGTAACCAAGCATCAGAAAAATGAACAATGCTGGTTAGAAACTAGAAATATGTAATAATTAATATACTATAGAAATAGGTGACATAATTAACTGTCACCTATGGCAATTAAATATATAAAATTTAATAGGATCTAAAATAATTAATAGACTTCATCTAATCAAAATAATACTATATTGAAATTATTATATATTTATTTGAAAAATGCTGCTTGATTTTTAACTGACGCTATTTCTACAAAAGACCTTCTTCTTTAAATTTGGCAAGTACTTCGCGCCCTTTTTCAGATAATTCCAGTTTTTTTAAATAAATTTTAAGTCTATTTTCTGATGCTGTAAAAAAAACCTTTGAATATTTGAGCATTGAAGATAATGTTTCATCAGGAAAAGGAATGTTAGGATTGTTATATTCATCTTCATCAGGATCATAATCATTTTCAACTTCACTTTTAATAATCATTGATAAAAATGCATCAAACGAATTTGCAACAAACTTCAGATTAGTATTTTGTTCTAGATAACCATTTTTTACAGACATGTCAAAATAGAGATCATTAACTTCATGATCCCAATAATAAACTTCGCCATTTGGGCTTAAGCAAAGTAGATCGCCATAATTAAGTGTTGCTACAGCAAAATAATTCTCAGGTATTCTATTCAGATATGTATCGTTAGTAGCTAATAAATCTTCTCTATTTTCTTTTGAAAAACCCAAAATGACCTCTAATGGTAATGATTCTCCATCACAATCAATACAGTAGTCAAAATTAACTTCAGTATCAAAAACAACTACATTATATTTTTTCAAAAAATCAATATAAGAATTGTTTGAATCTATTTTTAACTGTAACTTTGAAATACGTTTATCAATGTTTTTTGGAACATTATATTTTGATTTAAGCATGCTAACTCCTAAAATATTACCCATGTATAAGAACGGATGCACTGCCTGTATGAGGAAAGTTGTTATGCAACTCCGCATCCAAAAGAATCATATAATCTTTATCGACATGATGCCAAACCTTTCCAGGAGGAGCTTTGTCACCAGAATAACCAATTTGTTCATTTGCTATCTTATTATCATGTGCTCGATTACCATTAAATTTATTTGATGTTGCATATTGTTCAGCATACGGGGAAAAATCAGCAACACCATCTTTACTATATGTTACAGCACGTCCTTTATGATCATAAAAAGTTACAGAACCATCTGCATGGTATGTTGTTTTAGAATGATCTAAGTTTTTATTCTTTTTTGAAGGCATTCGATTTTTTCTAGCTGTTCCACATTTAACCCACCCCCACGGATCCACCCAAGTCAACCCATTAGGCGCATACTGATACAGATTAAACCCACCCAGCAGCCCAATCGGATCTGGCTGTGTAAATCTACCTATATCCGGATCATAGTACCTGAAAGTATTGTAATGTAAGCCGGTTTCTCTGTCTAAATATTGTCCCTGATATCTGAGGTTTTGCTCTACTGATTCGTGTTCGATTTCATGAATCCGCTTTCCCCACAGCTGAAAGCTGCATTCCCAGAGTATTTCGCCGTTTGCATCGGTAAGCTCTTCCGGACAGCCATTCAGGTCGGTATGGAAGTAGCGGATATGTTGTTCATAGTTGCCGTCTGTGTCTATCCGTGCCAGTGGTTCGTAGCTGTTCTGGTCGGTATAGATATACAGGCTGGTGGGGTGATTTGGGCCGGTTTCCTGAATCATTCTTAAGCCGTCCCACAGGAAGCGGGTACGGTTGTAGGGTTGGCCGTCACGGTCTATCTGATGCTTTTCGATACGCCGGCCTAAGGCGTCGTAGACGTAGCCGTAACGCTGGCTGCGGTTTAGTTGTTCGATGCGTACTTCGCTCAGGCGGTGTTCAGCGTCGTAGTGGTAGTGCTGGGTGGCGCCGATGCTCTGTTTGGTTTGGGTTCGGCCGTGCTCGTCGTAGCTGTAGTGGTGTTCTCTGAAATTCAGGAGCTGGTTACAGCGGATGATATTCTGATTGCTAGGGTCTAATTCTATTGGCCGTCTGTGGTCTAATAGGTTAGCAGCAGCATCATATTGCAGGGTTTCCCAGTATCTCTGGTTACGACAGCCTTCGATTCTGCCGGTGCGATCATAGTAGTAATCGGTCTGCCCGTGTTTGCTGTGTCTTTTGCTTACCAGCCGGTCGAGGTTGTTACATTAAGAATTATGCTAATCATTAGAGTTTGAGCTAGTACATACAATTATCTTATTGGAACATTAGCTTTTATATGTTCATGACCATAGCCTTTCATTTTTTAATTAGCTTTTAATTTTTCGAATTTTAGCTAAACCTTTTTCTAGGCTACTTATATTTTTATACTTATCGGGAACTGTACTTTTAGCGAGATATTTATACCATTCATCTACAGTAGTTTTGAATAATTCTAAGCCTTCTTGAGTAACGTTTGACATCTTAATAACAGTATCAGTTTTTAATTTTCCTGCATCATCAAAAGGTTCAAGACCAATTAATAATTCATTATTTTTTAAAAAGTTTAATAAGGCTGTTGAACTTTGAATAATATCCTCTTGCCATTGCTTACTTTTATTTCTCGTAAGTAATAATGGAATATTATGTAAGGTAAAATCAATTTTGCTCATTACTTTACTCCAATAACAGTTGATACATCATCTAATTGTGTTAATTGATTGGTATTTTTATTTTTCACAAAAATTACCCTAGCTTCGCCGATTTTGAATAGGTTACACTAATTCAAAAAACTTGGAGTGGCAACACCTATTCAAACAACAAAATTGTGGTCTGATGTGTTTGGTAACGTTTAACTGTGTACTTTGATGTTAATGATAGCTGCAATTGTAGGCCGTCAATATTTCTTCTGCATAATATGAGGTAGATTTATATTTTGTAGTTTTGCACTGATATTAGGCATGATATCTTGATATTCCTAAGCAGCGACATAATGCCACAATAGGGTAACGATGTTGATTATTTTTTAGAATTTTGATTTTCGCGCCATTGTTAGTGCAGCCTGCTTTAGGATTTCGTTTTTCATACGCAGTTGTTTAAGTTTTTTGCGTAAGGCCATTAATTCATTTTGTTTTGGAGTGCGATTACCTTTAGAGTTAAATGAGCTACTTTTACTAGATTGATTTATCCAACGTTCTAAAGCAAATGGTGTGAGATCCTATTCTTTGACCAAATCATTGCGTGATTTCCCCCTTACAGATAACGTTTCATCATTCGCGATTTGAAATCAGCGCTGAAAGTTTGTCTTGGGCATTTTTGTTGATTCATATACTTTGCTTTTTTGGCGTTAAATTTATCTTACCCCTTAAAAAAGTTATTTGAATGAGTATAGCCTATCCAATATCAATTATTTTCAATAACACTTAATTTATCCGATAAGATCCTTATCTTGCATCATGCTGGGCATAGTTATATTATGGATGTAGAGTCATATTATTTAAGGAATAAGTTATGTTAAAGTCAATTGATCCAACTACGACCCATTCTTGGAAATCTCTTCAAGCTAGCTATGAAAAACATCACAGCAAAACAATTGCGCAAATATTAAAAGAGGAAGCTAAACGAGTTGAAAATCTCAGCATTCCTTTTGAAGATGAGTTTTTGGTTGATTTATCCAAAAATAGGATAACGCAAGAAACGTTAGAACTACTCTATAAATTAGCTGATGAATGCGATCTAGTTGGTGCAACTAAAGCTATGTATAGTGGTGAAAAAATTAATCGTACAGAGGATCGTGCTGTATTGCATGTCGCACTTCGTAATGTATCAAATACCCCAATTTATGTTGATGGTAAGAATGTGATGGATGATGTTAATGCAGTACTGGCAAAGATGGAATCATTCAGTAAAAAAATCATTAGTGGCGAATGGAAAGGTTATACTGGAAAAGCGATCACTGATGTTGTAAATATTGGAATTGGTGGTTCAGATCTGGGGCCTCATATGATTACCGAAGCGCTACGTCCTTACAAAAACCATTTAAATATGCATTTTGTTTCTAATGTTGATGGTACCCATATTGTTGAAGCGCTTAAAAATTTAAACCCTGAAACCACATTATTTTTAGTAGCATCTAAAACTTTCACCACTCAAGAAACCATGACTAATGCTCAAACGGCACGAGCATGGTTACTTGATGCAGCTCAAGATGATAAAGCCGTTGCTTTACATTTTGTTGCGCTTTCAACTAATGCTAAGGAAGTTGAAAAATTTGGTATCGATACCGCTAATATGTTTGAATTTTGGGATTGGGTGGGTGGACGCTATTCATCATGGTCGGCTATTGGCTTATCAATTGTATTATCAATTGGATTTGATAATTTTAAACAATTTTTAGCTGGAGGCCATGCAATGGATAAGCATTTCCAAAGTACGCCAATCGAGAAAAATATACCTGCATTATTGGCACTAATTGGTATTTGGTACAATAATTTTTGCGGTGCTGAAACTGAAGCAATTTTACCTTATGATCAATATATGCATCGTTTTGCTGCTTATTTTCAACAAGGGAATATGGAATCAAATGGTAAAAGTGTTGATCGGAATGGTAATAAAACTGCCTATACTACTGGTCCAATTATTTGGGGTGAGCCAGGTACGAACGGTCAGCATGCGTTTTATCAATTAATTCATCAAGGTACTAAACTGATTCCTTGTGATTTTATTGCACCAGCTATTAGTCATAATCCAGTTGGTGATCATCATCCGAAATTGTTATCTAACTTTTTTGCACAAACCGAAGCTTTAGCTTTTGGTAAAACAAAAGAGCAAGTTGAACAAGAATTTATTGCCGCTGGTAAAAACCTTGACGAAGTGAAGTCTGTGGTACCATTTAAAGTCTTTGATGGCAATAAGCCAACTAATTCAATATTAGTGAAAAAAATCACCCCTTATACTCTTGGTGCGTTAGTTGCCATGTATGAACATAAGATCTTTGCTCAGGGGGTTATTTTAAATATCTTTAGTTTTGATCAATGGGGAGTAGAACTAGGTAAGCAATTAGCGGGTCGGATTTTACCTGAATTGGCAGATGATAAACCAGTAAATTCACATGATGAATCTACAAATAACTTAATTAATCAATACAAAAAATGGCGTTAAGATGTTTTAGAAAATACCTGTATGTGAGTATAAAACAAAAACCTTCAGCTTAGGCTGAAGGTTTTTTTATAAGCAATATTTATTACTTTTTAATTCGCATTATTGGCGTTTTACCTGCTTCTACTGCACCTGATAGTTTGGTGAGTTCCACAATTGTTTCCATATTAGAAATAACCACAGGTGTTAATACGGATTTTGCTTTACTTTCAAGTAGTGGTAGGTCAATTTCAATAATGGTATCGCCTGCTTTAACTTGTTGGCCTTCTTCGGCAATTCGCGTAAAACCTTCACCTTTTAGTTCCACAGTATCAATACCAAAGTGAACAAAAAGTTCAATGCCTTCATCAGATTCTAAAGCAAAAGCATGATTGGTTTCGAAGATTTTGCCAATTTTACCACTTAATGGTGCAACAATTTTATTGCCAGAAGGTTTAATTGCTACTCCATCACCAACGATTTTTTCAGCAAAAACCACATCTGGTACATCTTCGATT
This sequence comes from Gilliamella sp. Nev3-1, assembly GCF_001690435.1. Classification (NCBI taxonomy): domain Bacteria; kingdom Pseudomonadati; phylum Pseudomonadota; class Gammaproteobacteria; order Orbales; family Orbaceae; genus Gilliamella; species Gilliamella sp. Nev3-1. Next base: position 8,436 of record NZ_LZHN01000066.1, read on the forward strand.
TTGACAATTTCGCCACTTAAGGGGGCAATAATTTCGATGCCATTTTTATTATCATCGGATACGAATTGTTTAATTTTATCGAATAGACCCATTATTGTCTCCTAACAAATTTGCTTTTCAGCAGTATAATTTTCAATTAAATCAATAATTTCTTTGGCGGTTGCTTTTTCTAATGCAGTATCAGCAAATTTTTTCGCCTCTTCATAATTTGTATTACGAATTAATTTTTTAATTTTAGGAATTGATACTGCGCTCATACTAAATTCATCAAGCCCCATACCAAGTAATAAAATTGTCGCTCTTTCATCACCAGCAAGTTCGCCACACATACCAGTCCATTTTCCTTCTTTATGAGAAGCATCTATAACATTTTTGATTAGTGTTAGTACTGAAGGTGAAAATGGGTTATAAAGATGAGAAATCAATTCATTACCACGATCAACGGCAAGCGTATATTGTGTTAAATCATTGGTTCCAATACTAAAGAAATCGACTTCCTTGGCTAAGTGATGTGCAATTACAGCGGCTGCTGGCGTTTCAATCATTACACCAATTTCAATATTTTTATCAAACGCTTTACCTTCAGCATTTAATTGTTCCTTAAGGATATTGATTTCAGACTTTAATATGCGGATTTCTTCTACAGAAATAATCATTGGGAACATAATGCGCAATTTACCAAATGCTGATGCACGTAAAATTGCACGTAATTGTGCATGAAGCACTTCTTTACGATCTAAACAGATACGAATTGCTCGCCAACCTAAGAATGGATTTTCTTCTTTTGGTAAATGCATATATGGGACATCTTTATCACCACCAATATCCATGGTGCGTACAATCACAGATAAACCATTTGTTGATTCAGCTACTTCTTTATATGCTTTAAATTGTTCTTCTTCGTCAGGATACGCTTCACGATCCATAAATAAGAATTCTGTGCGGTATAAACCAACACCTTCATAACCATTACGTTCAGCACCAGCAATATCCCGTACTGTACCAATATTGCCACAAATTTCTACTTGGTGACCGTCAAGGGTTACAGCGGGTAGATCTTTTAATTTAGCAAGTTCTTCTTTGTCACTAAGGTATTTAGCTTGAACTTGTTTTAACTTTTCTTGAGTAGTGTGATCTGGGTTGATATAAATAGCATTATTGATCGCATCTAGAATAATGAAATCACCTTGTTTGATTGCTTGAGTTGCATTAGATGTGCCAACGATAGCAGGGATTTCTAAAGAACGAGCCATAATTGAGGTATGCGAGGTGCGCCCACCAGCATCAGTAATAAAACCCAATACCATTTCTAAGTTTAGTTGAGCTGTTTCAGACGGCGTTAAGTCAGTTGCAACTAAAATACATGGCTGGCTAATAGCACTTAAGTCAACAATTTCAATACCTAAAATATTTTTTAGTAATCGTTTACCGATATCACGAATATCTGCAGCACGTTCTTTTAGATATTCATCATCTAAATTTTCGAGCTCTTTAGCTTGAGTTTCAAAAACAGATTGAACAGCAGCATCAGCGCTTGAGTGCTTACTTTGAATACGAGAAATAACTTCTTGTTCAAGATCTTCATCTTCAAGAAGCATAATATGCCCTTCAAAAATGGCCGCTTTATCTTCTCCTAATGTTGATTTCGCCCGTTCCATGATCGCATGAAGTTGTTTGCTTGATTTTTCTCGAGCTTCCTTAAAGCGCTCAATCTCAGCGTCAATCTTGTTATCAAGAATTTGTCTATTGCTAATAACAATAGGTTCTTCTTTTAATAATAGCGCTTTAGCAAAAGCGATACCTGGGGAAACAAGTGTACCTGATACCATAACATTTAATCCTTATTCAATTTTAAAACCATTCATAGCTAGTCGGGAGTTATTTATTCCAACTCGGGAATTAATTTTACTAAGTGATCAACAGCTTCTTTTTCGTCTTCGCCTTCAGCTTCAATAGTAATAGTTGTGCCTTGTGATAAAGCTAATGTTTGTAATTTAAATAGGCTTTTAGCGCTTGCACTTTTGCCATTAGATGTGACCGTGATTTCTGCGTTAAAGTTTTTGGCTTCTTTAACAAATTGTGCAGCAGGGCGGGTATGAAGACCGTTAGATGCTGTAATGGTTACATCTTGTTTATACATATTATTTTACTCCCAAAAAATTTTCGTTCTAGCGACCAATATAAATAAAAACAGCCTGAAAGGCTAGTAAGATTTCATATATCTTTTATATTAGGTCAATCGTATTATCTTAATTTATTAAGATAGTCATATTTGATCAATACTGATAGATACGAGTGATCTTATCACTGCATTTTTTAAATTCTACCTGTCCATGAATACCATGTTTTATATTTTCAAAAACCATTTCTTCACTACCATCAAGCTGTGATGCTCGTATCTCTTCTCTACAGAAAGTTTCAAATCGTTGTAATTCTTGCTCACTATCACCTAATTTATAAGCTTTAGGTAAATCTTGACCTGTTACATTAGTATGTATTTTGTTTCGCACATCAAGGACAATCATACCTTTATTTGATAGAAATAAGCCACAGGCAGTTAATGATAATGATAATCCTACAAAAAATAATAGCTGCAGAAACAATTTCATGGTTAATTCTACAATGTTCAAAATAATTCCTTTATAAAGTGCAGGAACCTGTTTATTATTTATAATTATATACTAATAATCAGAGAAAGTGCAGAGTACATTTTTTTATGATGCAATAAGACTAAGGTGAAGTTTATGTCAAATGCGATTAATTATGACGAATTTAATGGTCAACTAATTCAAAATAAAATAGGTATTACCGCAGCCGAACTGCACGGTTTTCTTTCAGGCATATTAGCTGGCGGTAATTTTGATGAAAGCTGGCATTCATTGGTTGAAGATATGTTAAATAATGGTCAAAAAATACCTGCCTCATTGGATGAAAAAATAAGCCATCTTTATACACTTACCAAACAACAATTCTTTGAAGAGGATTTCAGTTTCCAATTATTACTAAGTGATAAGGATTTATATGCACAGCTTGATGATCTAGTCGGCTGGGTGAATCATTTCTTGCTTGGCATTGGACTTGTACAACCTAAAATTAACCACATTAAAGGTGATGTTGGTGAGGCTATTTATGATCTTCGCCAAATTGTTAAATTGGGCTATGATGAAAATGAAGAGCAGCAAGAACTTGGTTTTGCTTTTGAAGAAATAAGAGAGTATGTTCGCATAACTTCGATGCTATGTTTTGATGAATTTAATGAGCCAGATATTCGCCCAACAATCCATTAATAATAATTACACACCTCAAGGTCATTATAATGATAAACACTGATATCAAAACAGAACTCTTGGCACGGCGAGAGAAATTATTAGCCGAAATGGTGCCAAATAGTATTGCTCTTTTTTTTGCAGCTCCAGAAGTTGTACGTAGTAATGATACGCATTACCCGTATCGACAAAATAGTGATTTTTGGTATTTTACTCTTTTTGCCGAACCAGAAGCGGTTTTTGTGGTTATTAAACAAAAGGATAACACGGCGAAATATGTATTATTTAACCGCAAAAAAGATGCTTTGGCAGAGATATGGGCAGGTTACCGTTTAGGTCAGCAAGCCGCATTAAAGGCTATATTTATTGATGAGGCATATTTATTTGATGAAATTGATAGGATATTACCTGATTTATTAAATGGTAAAACGGCAGTTTATCATGCTGATCAACAGTATGCATATGCAGATGGTATTGTGGATCATGCGATTAACACCTTACGACAAGGTAGTAGAATGAATTTATCTGCACCTAACTGTAAAATTGATTGGCGTCCTATCGTCCATGAAATGCGCATGGTTAAATCAGATTTTGAAATAAAACTTTTACGTCAAGCTTGCAAGATTAGTGCAAAAGCTCATATTAGCGCTATGCAGAGATGTCAACCGAATATGTATGAATATCAATTAGAGGCCGAAATTTTACATGATTTCGCTTGGCATGGCGCCCGCTCACCGTCTTATAATACTATTGTAGGTAGTGGTAATAATGGTTGCATTTTACATTATGAAAATAACAGTGATCAGTTAAAAGATGGTGATTTAGTTTTGATTGATGCGGGTTGTGAATACCAATACTATGCAGGAGATATTACACGCACTTTTCCGATTAATGGTAAATTTAGCCAAGCTCAGCGTGAAATTTATGACATTGTTTTAGCATCACAATATCAAGCTATTAAATTATTTAAGCCAGGCACATCAATTATGGATGTGAATAATCATGTTGTTAGAACGATGGTAGAGGGTTTAGTTAAATTAGGTATTATGCAAGGAGATATAGATACTTTAATTGCTAACAAAGCCTACACTCACTATTATATGCATGGTTTAGGACATTGGTTAGGCATAGATGTGCATGATGTTGGTAGTGATCGCAGCCGCATTTTAGAGCCAGGTATGGTATTAACAGTTGAACCTGGGCTTTATATTAACCAAGATGCAAATGTGCCGGCACAATATAAAGGCATAGGCATTCGGATTGAAGATAATATTTTAATTACTGAGTCAGGCAATGAAGTATTGACCTCTGATGTGCCCAAAGATCCAGTGAAAATTGAAAAATTGATGGCAAACAAATTTGCTTATTAGTTGTATCGTTGCCATAATTTCTTAATTGAAGTTATGGCTTTTCCATCGACATCACTATTAATCTAGACTAATTGATTTATCGCGATTAAAGATAATTTTTATTTTTAAATCTTTGCTAGCAATTGGTTGATATTTCCAACTTTTCATGGCGTTGATTACTGAACGATTAAAAATATTATTAGGGTTGGCCTCTATTATTCGAATATTTTCAACCCGCCCATCTTTGTTAACATCAAACATAGCAATCACATAACCTTCTAAACGCATATCAAGCGCTCGCCGTGGGTATTCGGGTTGATTTCGTCTAATTGGCGAAGGGTTGCCTGAATATCGATGACTATCTGAAATCTTTGGGGCTACGGAAGTATTAGCGACATTTTCACTGGCAACCTCTTGCCTGACCTGTTGACGTGAAGCTTTTTGGGCTGGTGAGCGTTTTTTCTTCGGTTTTGATTCTTTTTTCACCACGATGTTCTTTTGGGGATCTACAGTAGGTTTGTCGGGTGTTTTTTCAACAATAGGGTCGATTGTTTCTTCTTTAACGACTTCTGGTTCAACAACTGGATCAGTGGGAATTTCTTCAATCGGTTTATTATCAATAATTTCTTTATTTTCCATACCTTTAATATCGGGGGTATTTTCTACTAATGATTGCTCGGGAGCTGCCAATTGCGATAAATCGACCATAACAGCTTTAATTGCATTATCGCCTTCATCAATAACAATATTTTCAGTAAATAAGGCCGAGCTAAACAGTAGCGCAAATAATACAAGATGTGATACTACAGAAGCCGATGTACATATATAGCGACTCTTAGGCTTCTTTTTAGTAGGGCTCAAAGGAGCCTTAGCATTATCTATGTCTATATCAAAGTTAATCTTCATAGCAATAATCATTTTTAACTTAAGTTAAGTATTCTAGATGAAAATGCTTATCATTTGTAGCATTTTTTGAAATATGATAGATAAGACCTTGTTGCATCATGATATTTATCAGATAATAGAAAATAGATATCTATTATTTATAATGGTTAGGCTGATGAACACTCCGTCAATGAATCAAATACTCGATCTTGTTAAAGACGATTTAATAAAAGTAAATCAAGCTATACAAGCAGAACTTAGTTCTGATGTGGCTTTAATTAATCAGTTAGGTAATTACATCATTAGTAGTGGTGGAAAGCGCATACGCCCTGTTATTGCATTATTAATTGCTAAAGCACTTCACTATCAAGGCGATAAACATATTATCACAGCAGCTTTTATTGAATTTATTCATACTGCCACTTTATTGCATGATGATGTTGTTGATGAGTCTGACTTACGCCGTGGTAAATCGACCGCTAATGCACTTTTTGGTAATGCTGCAAGTGTGCTTGTTGGTGATTATATTTATACACGTTCTTTTCAAATGATGGTGCGTACAGAATCTTTTAAAGTATTGACGATCATGTCGGCTGCAACAAATGTGATTGCTGAAGGCGAAGTACAACAATTGATTAATTGTAACGATCCCGATATCACGAAAGAACAATATTTAGATGTTATTTATCGCAAAACCGCACGTTTATTTGAGGCGACCGCGCATTCTGCTGCGGTCTTAGCTGGTGCAAACGAGCAACAAGAGATTGCTTTGCAAGAATATGGCAAATATTTAGGTACAGCTTTTCAAATCATTGATGATCTACTCGATTATAGCGCTGATAGCAACCAAAAATTAGGTAAAAATTTAGGCGATGATCTTAACGAAGGTAAACCAACCTTACCGCTTTTACATGCAATGCGCCACACTAAAAATGCTCAAGATGCAACTTTAATTCGTCAAGCAATAGAGCAAGGTAATGGGCGAAATTTATTAGATCGTATATTACAAATCATGGATGAATGTGGTTCGCTAGATTTTACGCTACAAACCGCTCAAGAAGAGGCTCAAAAAGCGTTTGATGTTGTCGCTATTTTACCCGATTCACCCTATAAACAAGCATTACAAGATCTTGCCTTATTGTCAGTAAAAAGAGAGAACTAATTAACAGATAAACTAGTCTGTTATTAGTTAATTTTATGCTCAAGCGCATGTCTACTTAAAATGCTTTGTCACCCGTTGTATATGCAATAATTTCAAAATTCAATTAAGGTAATTCTGTATGCTTAGAAGATTTTTGCCTATTTTTTTTATTTTAATTTCAATGATTTCGGTTCAAGGTAGCGCATCTATAGCCAAATATTTGTTTCCTATTCTCGGGCCTCAAGGAATGACTGCTTGGCGGTTATTTTTTTCGGCAATTTTGTTAGTTTTGATATTTAAACCATGGCGCAAAGCCATGACCCCAAAAGCTTTGAAATACATTTTTTTATATGGTATATCAATTGGTTGTATGAATTTAGCTTTTTATAAAGCGATTGCAAGAATTCCGATAGGTATTGCTGTTGGAATTGAACTCACTGGACCTATTGTAGTGGCAATGTGTTCTTCTCGAAAAGTGCTCGATTTTATTTGGTTAGGTGTTGCCGTTGTTGGCCTTGCTATGCTTTTGCCTATTCATCAAGCATCAAACCATTTAGATCTCATTGGGATTTTATATGCGCTATTAGCAGGAAGTGGCTGGGCATGTTATATCTTATTTGGGCGTAAAGCTAGCGCCCTTCATGGTTCATCAAGTGTCGCAATTGGGTCGGTTATTGCTTCGTGCTTTTTATTTCCTATCGGTATCTGGCAAACTGGTAGCGCCATGTTTTCATTAGAACTTATTCCGATGGTTTTTGTCGTTTCATTATTGGCATCGGCGATTCCTTATGGGTTAGATATGATGGCTTTGCCTAAATTACCGGCTAAAACATTTAGTACATTAATGAGTTTGTCGCCCGTTTTTGCAGCACTTTCTGGACTAATTGTGTTACATGAACAATTAACCTACTATCAGTGGTTAGCAATTGTTTTTATCATTATATCGTCGATGGGGACAGTACTTGCAATCAGTCAACCGACAAAGATTAAATCGACTAGACCAAGCAATTAACGGTAATACCGTGCTGTTGCGAGCACGGTAATCTCTGCAGAAAACTTTTAGTTAAAGATAGGACAAGCTATTTTTTAGCTAAAAAACAGTGTAAATGGTGATTTAACGAGGTGGGAATCCCATGCCCCCTCCGCCCATTAATCCTTTCATTTGGCGCATCATTTTCATCATGCCTCCACCTTTCATTTTCTTCATCATCTTTTGCATATCTTCAAACTGTTTTAATAGTTTATTGACATCTTGAACTTGAGTTCCCGAACCATTTGCAATGCGGCGTTTGCGCGACCCTTTAATAATTTCAGGGTTAGCGCGCTCTTTTAATGTCATTGAACCAATAATTGCTTCCATTTTTATGGTAATTTTATCATCCATTTGAGCTTTGATGTGATCTGGAAGTTGACCAACACCTGGTAATTTAGCTAGCATTGCCCCCATTCCGCCCATATTACGCATCTGCTTGAGTTGGTCTTGAAAGTCATTAAAATCGAACTTATCGCCTTTTTTCAGTTTTTTGGCGATTTTTTCTGCTTTTTCGCGATCGACATTATGCTGTAATTCTTCAATCAAAGATAGCACATCACCCATACCTAAGATGCGCGAAGCAATACGATCAGGGTAAAATGGCTCCAAAGCGTCAGTTTTTTCCCCCATTCCTAAGAATTTTATCGGCTTACCAGTAATATGACGAATGGATAGCGCCGCACCACCACGCGCATCGCCATCAACTTTGGTTAAAATAACACCAGTAAGTGGCAAAGCATCATTGAAAGCTTTAGCCGTATTGGCTGCATCTTGCCCCGTCATAGCATCAACCACAAATAATGTCTCAATGGGATTAATGGCTTGATGCAGCGCTTTGATTTCATCCATCATGTCATTATCAATGTGCAAACGACCAGCGGTATCGACAATGAGCACATCAAAAAATTGCAATTTTGCATGAGAAATAGCTTTATTTACAATACTGACCGGTTTTTCAGTAATATCAGATGGAAAGAATTCGACATCAATCGCTTTAGCCAGTGTTTCTAACTGTTTAATTGCAGCTGGTCGATAAACGTCCGCAGACACAACTAGCACTTTCTTTTTTTGTTTTTCTTTGAGGAATTTAGCTAGTTTAGCGACACTGGTTGTTTTACCGGCACCTTGTAATCCTGCCATTAACATGACAGCGGGAGGCTGGGTCGCCAAATTAAGTGAACTATTGACTTCCCCCATTGCGCTTGTCAGTTCGGCTTGAACTATTTTAATGAATTCTTGACCAGGTGTTAGGCTCTTGCTGACATCTAATCCAACGGCTTTTTCTTTAACTTGATTAATAAATTCACGAACCACTGGTAGGGCAACGTCAGCTTCGAGTAATGCCATACGCACATCGCGCAACGCATCTTTGATATTGTCTTCAGATAATCGCCCACGGCCACTGATATTGCGGAATGTCTGTGATAAACGGTCGGTTAAATTCTCAAACATATTAACTCTCGTAATAAATGAAAAATTGCCATTATCATATCAGAAAATTTCAATAAGTCCCACGATCATAATTTTGCACTGACTTGACACAAAATTGTGTTCCTGTTGAAATGAGGGAAGAGAAAAAGATCACATTGATTATGTTAATAATTAAAAAGCAACTAATAGATTAAAAAGGAGAACATCGAGTATGGCAAAAGTAATTAGTACTGACAAAGCACCAGCCGCTATTGGCCCTTATGTTCAAGCTGTCGATTTAGGTAATATGTTATTTGCCTCAGGGCAAATTCCACTAAATCCAACAACAGGTGAAATGCCAAGTTGTGTGAAAGAGCAAGCGAAACAGAGTTTAGCTAATGTTAAAGCGATTGTCACAAAAGCAGGTTATCAAGTGAATAATATCGTTAAAACCACTATTTTTTTAGCTGATATGAATGACTTTACCGCTGTAAATGAAGTATATGAAGCATTTTTTACTGAAAATAATGCTTCTTTCCCTGCTCGTTCATGTGTCCAAGTTGCACGAATCCCTAAAGATGCTAAAGTTGAAATTGAAGTTATTGCAGCTAAATAAATTACTTATCTGATTAGCACCAAAAGGTGCTAATGCTTGTCAAAAATTTTCAGGAAATAAAGCGTTTTAGTATCAATCGCACTAAAAAACGTTACATTTTGAGTTATTTTAACCTTTAATTCTTTTTAGCAAAAAAGCTGCAAATTTCTAACCAAAAATCAATTTAATTATTTGTTGTTAACCTGTTATTTAGTGATTGATTGCTGATTTAGTTGGTGCAATAATCTACAATAATTTATTACTATTTTTTGTGTCAATTTGGATTGTAAATATGTTTGAAAAAGTAGAGCCATATGCAGGGGATCCTATTTTATCGTTAGTCGTTGAGTTTATGAATGATAGCCGAGATAATAAAACGAATTTAAGTATTGGTTATTATTATGATGAAAACAGCATCGTTCCCCAATTGCAATGTATAAAAACTGCTCGTGATGATATTTATCATCTCAATCAAGGTGCACAGCTGTATTTGCCGATGAGTGGTTTACCCGCTTATTGCCAAGCAATTCAATCATTATTATTTGGTGACGACCATGTGGCTTATCAAAACAAACGTATTGCAACGATACAAACATTAGGTGGATCTGGTGCACTTAAGGTGGGGGCAGATTTTTTATATCGTTATTTTCCAAATTCACAAGTATGGGTCAGCGATCCAACATGGGAAAATCATATCGCTATTTTTAGCGGTGCAGGGTTTAAGGTAAACAAATATCCCTATTTTGATGAGCAAACTTGTGGCGTAAAATTTGAAGCAATGCTTGAAACATTAAATCAACTACCAGCTAAAAGCATTGTGTTACTTCATCCTTGCTGCCATAACCCAACCGGTGCTGATTTAACACATACGCAGTGGGATAAAGTGATTGAGGTGTTAAAGGCCAGTGATCTTATTCCATTTATGGATATTGCTTATCAAGGTTTTGGCGAAAGTATTGATGATGATGCTTATGCGATCCGAAAAATGGCAGAGACAGGCTTGTGTGGATTTGTTAGTAACTCATTTTCGAAAACATTTTCACTCTATGGCGAACGTGTCGGCGGATTATCTGTTTTATGTGATAACAGTCAAGCCGCTGGTCGCGTATTAGGGCAGTTACAAGCTACTGTTCGCCAAAATTATTCAAGTCCATCAGCTTATGGTGCGCAGTTAGTTAGTTATGTATTAAATCATCCAGAGCTTAAAGCGCAATGGTTTAAAGAAGTAGAATCAATGAGAAATCGCATTGTAACCATGCGATCAACTCTGGTTGAATTATTAAAAAAAGCTGTACCTGATCGTAATTTTGATTATTTGGTTAAACAGCGAGGCATGTTCAGTTATACCGGTTTTAATAAAGAGCAAGTTACACAATTGAAAGATAATTTTGCTGTTTATTTGGTGGGCAGCGGAAGGATGTGTGTAGCGGGTTTAAATCACCATAATATCGATCGTGTGGCAGAAGCATTTGCTACATTAAAATAAACATGTTACTAAAAGGAGTATATTTTATGTTCCATAAAGTGTTAATGTTAATATTAGGTATAGTAATGACGACTTTAGTTGTTGGATGTAACACCGTTAAAGGTGTTGGTCAAGATGTTGAATCTGGCGGAAAGGCCATTTCACATACCGCCGAAAAAGTAAGTGATAAAATGTAACTAAGGTTATATATGTCTAGCAATATTTTCGCTTTTTAACTATTTTTAGAGTAAAAATGTTACGTAATTTGTTTATAGTTACATTGTTTTTACTTATTGGGTGCGGTTCGTTAAACTATCGAACTGCACCTTTAACGCTGGAAAATTGCCAGTATTCAAACCTATCAGGTCTTGAATTTTTATTAAATAAACTCCCCTCAAATACACAAAATTATCAACGTGTTTATATTGCCCAAAGCCGAGAAAGCAAACATTTACCAAGTTATTATGCTGGAATAAAAGGTAAATTAACTGATCAAATTTTGGTACGAGATTATCCCAAAGAAACATTTTGGCGAACTCCAAATTTGTTCGAAAGGGCTTCTTTATATGATGATGGATACGATGACCTTTATATCAGTAAAGCTCAAAAAGAAGCGCGTGACCGTAAAGCCAAATTCGTAGTAAGACAAGCTGTATTGCAGAATTGCCAAATCGTTTATATCGCTATTGATTCTTTAGCCAAAGATAGGGATAATTCTTCACTCATTGAATCTAATGATTTATCAATCATTAAAAAGGCGCAAAAATGATCAAGGGAAAAGAACTTAAAGGATTAGGCGGTTGGCTAATTTTAGTTGGTATTGAATTATTTTTTTATTTTATTTTTATTGGATATGTTATTTTTTCTAGACTAAATGTGATTAATTTTATCGACGTGTGGACACAATTATTGGATCCCTACACGGAAATGCAAACAGTTCATCTGGGGCTGTTTATTTTAGGTGACATCGGTCTAAATTGTTTATTTTTGCTTTTAAACGCTTATATTATATTTTTATATTTTACTAAAAGTTATAAATTTCCTAACTTTTTTATTATATTTAGTAGCAGTTTTATTGTTTTTAAGCTAATTCAAAGATGTTGGTATTTTTTTATCGTGTTACCATTTGAGTTTAAATTCGAGTTTTCTCTTATAAAAGATATTGTTATAGCAATCATTTATACCTGTATTTGGATTGCTTATATGTTAAAGTCAGTGCGAGTCAAAAATACATTTGTTAATGATCGCCGTAGTGACGATACCTATAGCTCCACTGTTAGTTAATTGTATTAAGGAAATAAAATGACATTAAATTTAGACAGTTCAACCAATAAAAAAGTCAAAAAAGCCGTTATCCCTGTTGCAGGTTTGGGTACACGCATGTTACCTGCAACAAAAGCAATTCCCAAAGAGATGCTTCCAGTTGTTGACAAGCCACTGATTCAATATGTGGTTAAAGAGTGTATTGCAGCTGGCATAACTGAGATTATTTTTGTAACCCACTCATCAAAAAACTCAATTGAAAACCATTTCGATACTAGTTTTGAATTGGAAGCCATGTTAGAGGCACGTGTTAAACGTCAGTTATTGCAAGAAGTACAAGGTATTTTACCTAAACATGTCACAATAACCAGTGTTCGCCAAGGTTTGGCTAAAGGGCTGGGTCATGCAGTGTTATGTGCTTATCCTTTGGTGGGTGATGAACCATTTGCTGTCGTTTTACCTGATGTGATCATTGATGAGTATGAAAGTGATTTAACCAGTGATAATTTAGCCGCAATGATTAATAATTATCATGAAACCAAACATAGCCAAATCATGGTTGAGCCAGTACCCAAAGAATTAGTCTCTTCTTATGGTATTGTTGATTGTCGTGGTGAAGTGTTATCTGCAGGCAATGTTGCACAAATGTATAGTGTTGTTGAAAAACCCTCTATTGACGATGCACCATCAAACCAATCTGTGGTCGGGCGTTATGTTCTATCTGAAAAAATCTGGCCTTTACTTGCTAAAACACCATTAGGTGCTGGTGGTGAAATTCAGTTAACTGATGCCATTGCCATGTTACTTGAAGAAGACAATGTTGATGCTTATTGCATTAAAGGCCGTAGCCATGACTGTGGTAATAAACTGGGCTACATACAAACATTTGTGCAATACGCAATGCGACACAAAAGTTTAGGTAGCAATGTTAAAGCGTGGTTAAAAACCATTTAATTTTCTTAGGATAGACTCGAAACCGAAAAGGGTACTGTTTGCGCCCTTTCGGTTATATAGTTTACTTTTTGTATTAGCTTTCTGATGGCTCATTTTCAAAAGTGACATTAGGATCGTTATACACGGTCATATTCATAAGCCCTACTTCTCGATCAGTTACGACAGCCGCTGTCATTGCACCAGATACATTGGCTAAAGTTCGTGCCATGTCGATAATTGGATCGATAGCTAACACCATACCAATTAAAGGGAAGTATTCAGCCATACCCATGCCAGATAAGACTACAGTTGCGGCAACCGTTGCTGTACCGGGAATGCCAGCGATGCCGATTGAACCAATAACCACCACAATGACAAGCATAATATAAAACTGGATATTAGTCTCAATACCAACCATGTGCGCTACCATCACGGCAAGTAAAGCAGGGAAGAAGCCTGCACACCCATTCATTCCCATGGTGCTACCAAGCGAGCCGACTAAATTGGCAGTGCCAGTATTTACCCCCATTCGAACGGTTAACGTTGAGATAGTCATAGGTAATGTGCCGACTGATGAGCGACTAGTAAAGGCTAATAGCCATGTTCCTAACGCTTTTTTAATAAACATCGTTGGCGAAATACCATGGATCAAGACAATAGTAATATGCATAATTAGCATAATCGCTGTTGCAATATAGACCGCAACAACAAAGTTTGAAACCTGAATAATTGCTGGTATTCCATTAGAAATAATGGTGCGAGCCAGTAAAGCAATGACCGCGTAAGGCATGTATTTAATAACAGTCATCGCAATTGACATGACGATTTTGTAAAGTGCTTCGATAAATGTTTTAAATAACGCAATGGGTTGTGGGTTTTTCTTTTCCATTCTATTGGCGGCAAGCCCCATTAAGGCAGAAAAAACAACTAAGCCCACAATGTTTTCGTTTACCATTGATGCAATAATATTGCTAGGTATTAGATTGATAAAGGTATCAATAATATTGGTGTATTGTTTTGCGTGAGCTTGATGTACAGAGTTTGAGCTCATTGTACCTAAGGCAAATAGATTCGCTAACAAAATACCTACTATACAGGCAATGGCCGTTGTAAACAGTAACCAAAAAATCCCTCTAAATGCAATTTGCGGTAGATTTTTTTTGCCCGAAAAGTCAAGAATCACTTTAACAATCGATACAAAAATGAGTGGTATCACTAACATTCGGATAAAGGCAATAAAAGTACGACCAAAAAACCCATACCATGTTGCAGTTTCTTGCATCCAGATTGTTGATATATCTGGAAACCCTGCTACAGCTTGGATCCCTAAACCAAGCACTGCACCAAGTATTAGACCAACTAACATGCGAATTGAAAAATTAACTTTTTTATCTTGTAGCGGTTTCATCACCGCAAAAAAACAAATAAGTAATAGTCCAATACTAATGAGCGTTTGATAATGGGTAATTACTAAGAACTTTTCAAAAAAAGCTCCCTGAAAAATAGCACCTGGCATAATTAGCCTCTCTTTTGATAATTCAATTATCTAGTTAACAATCTATGTTTTATCACATGATTTGATGTATAACTATAAATACATTAATGCTGCTTATTTGGCTATAGAGCCAGCAATATTTAAAATATCCCAAGGTCTGGAAAAGGGTGGCGCATACAGAAAATCCATCATGGCAAAGTCATCAATTTTTAAATTTGCCCATATTGCAGTTGCTAACGTATTTACTCTTAATACCGCACCACTCCCACCAACTATTTGCCCTCCTAAAATCTCGCGAGTATCGGCATGGTAAATTAGTTTTGCTGTTACACTTGTTTGTCCAGCAACATAGTTGCTATGGTTTTTATCTTTAACCATTACAGTTTTATAAGGTATTTTGGCTTTTTTTGCTTCGCTTTCGGTTAAACCAGCTCGCCCTGCCTCAACATCAAAAACCTTTAGGGCTGATGTGCCAATAGTACCGGGGTATTCATTATGTCCTCCGCCTAAATTTTCGCCTGCGATTTTACCAAGCTTGTTTGCGCCTGTAGCAAGCGGAATATACACCATTGATTGGCTAATTCTATGGTGAAGTGCGGTACAATCTCCAGCGGCGTAGATGTCAGTAATATTGGTTTGCCCAAAGCGATTGGTTATGACTGCGCCGTTTTCAAGTGTGTTGATCCCCATGTTTTTATAGATAGCACTATTGGGTTTTACACCTGTTGCAATGATAACAACATCTGCTGGGTATTGCGATTTATCGGTAACCACATGAGTGACTGTATGAGCCCCTTCAAAGCCTAACACGCGTTCTTGTAAGTGTAGGTCACAATGTTGTTTGATGTTTTCTTCTATCAGTTCGGTAATTTGCTCATCAAAAGCATCAACAAGAATTCTATCATCTAGCTGAATAAGTTTAACTTTTTTTTGTAGGGCAACGAGTGATTCGGCTATTTCAAGCCCAATATACCCAGCACCAACAACAATAACATTTTGGGTATTTGGATTGGTTAACGCTTGTTTGATTGCTAGCCCATCATGTAGATCGCGTAAGGTGAAGATATTTTTTAGTTGATTATTTTTAAAAGGCGGAATAATGGGGCTAGCACCAACCGCAAGTAGTAGTTTATCGTAGTTATCATCAAAGCAATTGCCTGTATTGAGATCTTTAATGGTTAATTTTTTTTGATTAACATTAAGTGCAATAACTTCATGTTGCGTCTTGATTTCAATGCCATCTTTTTGGAATTGTGCTGGTGTTCTGGATATCATTTCATTGGCATCAGTAAAGTGGTTACCAATGAAATAAGGTAATCCACAAGCACCAAACGATACAATATCCGATTTTTCATAAATACGGATGGTGGCCTCAGGGTTTGTTCTTTTGGCTTTTGCCGCAGCACTTGCGCCTGCGGCTTGAGCGCCAATGATGATTATTTTCACTTAATTTTCTCCTTAGTGCTCAGAAACAGAATTATTCAATACTAGCTTATCATACGTTATCAATTATACGGATGATAGATAACTGCTTGGTTTTAATATTTGTTAGTTTAAAATTTGAATTATTTGAAAAATATCTGCTTTTTTATTTTATTAATCGTATTATGTTGTAAAAACTTTTCAAGTTACTATGTTTTTGAATATCAGTTTTTAAGTTTAACTGGTTGAATATAATTTATTAAATCTATAATTAAATTAATCTGTAGATGAGTGTCATTTAATGCAGGAATATAATAAAAGTTTTTGCCACCTGAATTTAAAAAAACTTCTCGATTTTCTTCGTCAATTTCGTAAATGGTCTCAATACAGTCTACCGAAAATCCTGGGCAGATGACTTGCACATTTTTAACGCCTCTTTGAGTTAATGTTTGTAGTGTGCTACTGGTGCTTGGTGTAACCCATTTACCTTTGCCAAATTTGGATTGATAAGCCATTTGAATGGGGATATTTATGCCATTTTCTCGACATTTTTTGACTAATAACTGCGTGGTCATTTCGCAACGTTGTATATAATCATCATTGCGGTTATGGATATAACGCTCAGGAATACCATGATAAGAAAGCACAAGCACGTCAGGTTCTCCTTGGTGGTGAAAAGCCTGCTTAATTTGTAAATAAAGTGCATTGATATAGCTTCGATGATCGGCATAATCTCGAATATAGTCAATATGATCAATGATATTGAGCGAAGTTATAATTTGCTTGATTTTATCAAGTACTGCGAGTGTAGTGGTTGTTGAATATTGTGGAAAGAGAGGTAATACTGTAATTTTTGTGCATGATCGCAGGTTATTTAACGCAGATTGCAAATTGGGATCGCCATAAGTCATGGCTAATTCACATTGAATATTAGGTAAATGGTGTTGTAATTTATCACATAATAATCGGCTATAATGCAATAAAGGCGAGGCGTTATTTATCCAGATTTTTTGGTAATGATGAATAATATAAGGCACTCGTTTAGGTATTACGCGGTACTTTAAAATTGGATACCAAAGCAGTTTTGGCAAATCAACTACATGCCGATCAAGCAAAAACTCGGTTAGATACTGCTTTATTGCATCTGGTGTTGCCACATTTGGTGTGCCTAGATTAACTAGCAATAATCCTTGTTTTTTGTCCATAAGCGAGCCTTATTTGACACAAAGATAAGGGTTGATAACATCAAGAAGCCTACCTAGTGCGCCTTGATTTTGTTTTAATACTTGATAAGCATTTTCGCCAATCTGTTTACTATTGGTGTTATTTTCTAAAAGATCATTAATTGCTGAATAAAGGGAAGCTGGGGAGCTATCGCAAATGATCATCCCTTTAGCTGCAATAAGCTGTTCACAAATAACTTTAAAATTGAAAAAATGTTCGCCACTAATGATAGGAATATGGTGGAGAGCTGGTTCTAATGGGTTATGCCCACCATGTTTCACTAAACTACCGCCAACGAAAGCGATATCGGCAAGACCATAAAGCGTGGCTAACTCGCCCATTGTGTCGCCTAAAATGACTTGCGTTTGTTTAGTAGGAACTTGCTTACTACTACGGTTTATATAAGTTAACCCGTGATCATTAATTAATTTTTCAACTGCTTTAAAACGCTCTGGATGGCGAGGAACAATAATTAATAGTAAATCAGGATGTTTGGTTAACAAAAGTTCAAAGGCAGCTAGGATGATTTCATCTTCACCATGATGTGTGCTTGCAGCGATAAAGACTGGTTGGTTTAATTGCCATTGTTGCTTTAGCTTTGTGGTTGTTTGCCGCTGTTGATCCGTTAAATTAATGTCAAATTTGATACTACCTGTTATCGCTAAATGATCGTTTGGCAACCCCAATGCGACAAACCGTTCGCCATCTTGTTTATTTTGAGCTGCCACTATACTGATTTTTGACAATAATTTACCAATAGCCGATCCTAGTTTGTGATATCTGTTAGCAGAGCGTTGCGATAATCTAGCATTGGCAATCACCAATGGAATATTTCGTTTATGGCACTGGCAAATAAAATTAGGCCAAAGCTCAGTTTCCATAATGATAACTAACTTAGGCTGGGTCGTTTTTAAAAAACGATTTATCGCGCAAGGTAAATCATAAGGTAAATATACATGATTGACACTATCGCCGAGCAATGCTTTAACTCGCTCAGATCCTGTTGGCGTCATGGTAGTAACAGTAATAGGTAAATTAGGGTATTGCTGTTGTAGCGCTTTAATGAGTGGAATCGCAGCAATCGTTTCACCGACTGATACGGCATGCACTAACATACTATTAGCTTTCACTTTTTTTTTACAAAAACCATAGCGCTCACGCCACCGCTTTCGATAAGCCGGAGCTTTACGACTGCGCCAAAGTAACCTTAGCCACACTAAGGGCTGAATCAAATATAATAAAACGGTATATAAAATTTGCATATCAATCAATTATCTTGATAGATCAAAAAAGTGCTGACGATAATAAGCCAGCTCGGCAATTGAATCACGAATATCATCAAGCGCTTGGTGTGAACTCTGTTTGCTAATTCCTTTTAATATTTCAGGCTTCCAACGTTTGGCTAGTTCTTTGATGGTACTGACATCTAAATAGCGATAATGAAAATAGCTTTCTAAATTAGGCATGTAGTTGAATAAAAAACGGCGATCTTGACCAATGGTATTACCGCAAATAGGTGAGCAGTTTTCAGGTACCCACTGTTTTAAAAATTCGATAGTCTGCTGTTCGGCTTGTTGTTCAGTGATTGTGCTTTTTCGAACACGTTCAATTAATCCTGATTTACCGTGGGTGTTTTGGTTCCACTCATCCATTAATGCTAATTGCTCATCAGATTGATGAACCGCAATTACAGGTCCTTCAGCAAGAATAGTTAAGTTAGAATCAGTCACAATAGTTGCAATTTCAATAATACGATCGGTTATTGGATTAAGTCCTGTCATTTCAAGATCGATCCAAATAAGATGACTACTGTTAATTTGTGGTTGGTTGTTCATAATTTTTGATAGAAATTTTCTTTTTGATACGCAGTAGTGTAGCATAATTGACAATCTGTTTTAGCAAAAAATGAGTACTATGGCAAAAAATCGACTTTCCAATAATCAAAAAAGACGTGTGGCGGCAAAACATCAACAACGATTAGCCATAAGGCAAGATGAAAACCTAGCAAGTTTTTCATCACCTCGTGATGGTGTGGTGGTAAGCCGTTTTGGTAAAACGGCTGATGTTGAAGATAGTGGTGGGCTTATTTATCGGTGTAGTATTCGACGTACGTTACCTTCGTTAGTGACTGGTGATAAAGTGGTGTGGCGTGAAAGTTTAGAGCCAAAGACCAACGGTATTATTGAAGCCGTTCACCCTAGGCATTCTGAACTTGTTCGACCAGATTTTTATGATGGGGTAAAATCTGTTGCGGCTAATGTTGATCAAATCGTGATTATTTCCGCTGTTTTGCCAGAATTATCACTTAATATTATCGATCGCTATTTAGTCGCTTGTGAAAGTACTGATATACAACCCATTATTGTTTTAAACAAAATTGATTTAATCAATGATCAGCGACGTGCTGAGGTTGAAAAAAAATTGGCGATTTATACTCATATTGGTTATCAAGTGTTGTATGTTTCATGCCAGCATCAACAAGGTATTGCAGTATTACAAGATATCTTGCAAGGTAAAGTTTCAATTTTAGTTGGTCAGTCTGGTGTGGGTAAATCAAGCATTATAAATTTGCTATTACCTCATCAATCACAATCGGCGATGACTGGTGGTATTTCAGAAATATCTGGTCTTGGGCAACATACAACAACCTCGTCAAGGCTCTATCATTTACCCAATGGTGGCGATATTATTGATTCACCAGGAATACGTGAATTTGGCTTATGGCATCTAGAGCCTGAACAAGTGATAAGTGGCTTTAAAGAATTTGATAACTATCTTGGCGGTTGTCAGTTTCGTGATTGTAATCACTTTGATACGCCAGGTTGTTTGCTACAAAAAGCCGTGCAAGATGGTAATATTGCACCATCCAGGCTTGCCAACTATCATCGAATTTTACAAACAATGCAAGAAGTAAAAGCGAAAACCAACAAAAGCTATAAATAATTAGCTATTTTTTACAATAGCAACGCTTTTGCTGGCATTAAAATATGCAAAAAAAACTAAATATAATTAAAAAATCATCTACTTATAAATAAGTGGATTACTAGGTTGTAACAGCGTAGACTAGTTAAACCAAGTAAAAAAATCCAATAAAATCAATAGTTTTTCTGAATGATTTTTAAAAGTAGTATGCATACAATTTGTATATCCGTAATTTGTATACCTACTGAAAATGATTGTTGTAGCTATTTTGTATGGGAATGCGTCAATACCTAAAGTAAATTGCCGTCTTAAAATATGAAAAGGTCGTCATAAAAGACTGTTTTTGTATGTAACGCTCTAAATATTTAACTATTTTAAATAAAAATTAATGCTTTAACCAAAAATTAAAAAACTAAAAACCTAAACGACATTAAACATTGATCTGCTCACAATCAGTAGTCACCGCTAATGGCAAATAGCTTGATTGTGAGCAGTGAACGAACCTATTTACTATTGATGGCCTTTAAAGCAAAACCAATAGCGACATATGCCCAACCTTGAAAAATAAGATCAATACCTAAAAACATACCTAAAACGTAAAGGCTGTCGTATGGCCAACCAGTGATAATCATAAATCCTAAAATGAGGGTGATAATACCGGATGTGAGTATCCACCCCCAACGAGGTAAATCACGGTTATTCATAGCAGCAAATATTTGCGTAAAACCACTCATAATTAACAAAAAGGAAACCACTAAGGTTAAAGCGGACGAAACGGTAACAGGTTGGAAAAATGACATTAAACCAATAAAAATATATAGTACCCCCATTACAGCCCATAGTGCAGATTGACCGAAACTTTTAACCTGAAATGAATGTAGTGCTTGGATAATACCCGCGATCAAAATTAATGAACCAATAACATAGACCGAAAAAACAGTTGCAATGAACTGATAACCTAATGCGAAGCCTCCTAATATAATTAAAATAACACCCACTAAAATAAACCAGTTTGATTTTTGTTTAAGACCGTATAAATTATTTTGGTTAGATATCATATTACTTTCCTATTTTATAAGTTAAATTTGGGTTTGAAATTAAAATCACTTTTAAGACAGGTGGTTTTGTCACAAGTGATTAATCAGTGAAAAGAAAGGCTGTGATACAATTCATTGCACAGTAATTGTTTTGATAAAACAATTACTGTGCATATAAATTAGACAATATAATAAAACTAAATTTAAAATTAATCTTTATCTTTCAGTGCTTCGTCTAATGTTGAATAGAACATGAGTTTGTTAGAAATAGGAACAATTTTAGCTCTAGCTAATGTTTTTAATGGCTGAAATTGCAACTCACAGATTGATAAATCAACATTTTCAGGTAACTCATCAATAAAATGTATTAAAGCATTAAGCCCACCAGCATCAAGTATGGGTACCGCATCCCATTGTAGTATTATGTGTTGATATCCATTAATTTTTTGATAAATTTCTAAAAAGGTACGCTCAGCAGCAGCAAAAAACAGCGGTCCATTAATACGAAGTACTAAGGTTTTGTCATTACTGCGATTAAGTTCAACTAAACGCGTCATTCGGGCTATTCTGCGCATAAATAGAATTGATGCAAGCACGATTCCCAATGTAATAGCTATCACCATATCAAATAGTACTGTTAGTGACATACAAAGCAACATAATTAAAATATCGTCTTTAGGTGCACATTTGATAATATAAATAACGCGTTGAACCGCACTCATATTCCATGCCACGATAAGTAATAGCGCAGACATAGCCGAAAGTGGAATAAATGATAATGCTGGCGCAAAACAGATAAGCGCCAGTAAAACAACCAAGGCATGTAACACCGCAGCAATAGGTGAAGTTGCCCCCGCTTTGACATTAGCTGCCGACCGTGCGATAGCAGCAGTTGCTGAAATTCCACCAAAAAACGGCGCAATAATATTACCTAACCCTTGGCCAATGAGTTCACTATTTGAATGATGTTTGGTATGCGTCATTTCATCTAATACTACTGCACACAATAACGATTCTATAGCGCACAACATGGCCATGGTAAGCGAAATCGGTAATAAAGCGCTGAGTGTTAACCAATCCCATTTAAAATCAGTATGTTGCCAAGGTAAAGCAAATTCTGGTAGTACAGAGGGTATACCATGCCCTAGGGTATTATCGGCTAATGTATAGGTAAAACGTGAACCAATTGTTTCAATTTGATAGCCAAATTGATTAAAAATAAACATGACTATAATACCGGCAACGAGTGCAGGTAAGTGGCCAGATATTCTTAATTTAAGCCTTGGCCACATAATTAATACTATTAGTGTTACAGCTCCGACTAAGGTGTCTGCTATATTGATGGTAGGTAGTGCTTTAGTTAGCTCAATCACTTTACTAATATAACTTTCTGGCATATGTTCGAGCTGCAAGCCAAAAAAATCTTTAATTTGCATAGTTGCTATCGTAATAGCAATACCTGATGTGAAGCCTAATACAACAGGTAATGGTATATATTCGATTAATCTACCTAAGCGAATTATTCCCATTAATATAAGAAATATGCCAGATAGTAGTGTTGCAATGAGTAATCCTGATAATCCATATTGTAATGATACGGGGTACAAAATAACGACAAATGCGGCAGTAGGGCCAGAAACACTAAAGCGAGAACCACCCGTTAATGCAATAATAAAGCCTGCTATAATTGCGGTATATAGCCCATGCTGTGGTGGCACGCCACTTGCAATTGCTAATGCCATTGCTAAGGGGATAGCAATAATACCAACCGTAATTCCAGCAATCAAATCCTTGATAAAACGGGTTGTATTATAAGGGGTCGTTATACATGCTGATATAAATGCAATGCTAATTTTGGTGCGAGAAAGACTATATAATTTCATCGTGTTTAATAGACTTATGGGGAATTGTTTGGGATGCTTAATAAGATAATCTTTTTTACAAAAAATAAAAGAGTGTTACAAAAATAATCATCTTTTTTATAAATTAGATAGGCTATACTCAGTAACTTGAGAAAAAAATCAAAGATAAAAAATTACTTATAAAATCAGCATTGGAAATAAAAGCCTGTTACATTCGTGGCGTTGATAGCATTAAACCGATATAATATGACTATCATGTTACTATATCGTTATCATCTTATCTTTTAGTGGATTTTAAATCATATAGTCTAAAGGTTGTGCAAATTTGCTAACGATTAAACGATAACAGTATATACTTAATTCATTGCTTATCTCAATGCCCCAAAAGAGTACTATGTCTGTTTACATGCAAAATACTTGCTTGTGGTGGGTTGATGGGTAAACAATTAAGGTCAGTTAAGTATATCAATAACACAAAGGTATGAGGTTTATTTTTTATGTTTTCTTGGTGGGCTAAAGCTTATTTTTTTCTTATCCAAATCTTGGTGAAACTTTTTGTGAAAAGTAAACCTGTTCCTACCGATCCAATAATAGAACTAGACCTTGATACCGATAAACCAATTTTATATGTCTTACCTTATAACTCTCAAATTGATTTGATGGTGTTGCGATCGCTTTGTTTGCGATATAATTTACCTGATCCATTAGCAGGCTTAGATATCAATGGTAAAAACATTCCCGCTTACATCTATATTGATAAAGGGCCTGGTATTTTTGCATCCAACCAACAAAAAAATAAAGCAATTGAAATTTTAAGAGATTATATTTCAGCACATCAACAAAATCATGATCTTGATGTCCAAATGTTACCTGTTTCGGTTATGTTTGGTCGCAAGCCTGATATCGAAGGGAAGAAAAAACTATCATTACAGGTACTTGGCGCAACTAGCAAATTTTTAAAAATCATCACGTCAGGCAGAGATTGTTATACTCGATTTTCTCGTACAGTTTCATTTAAAGATATTCATGTTGATAAACAGCAAGATCTTCCTATTTTAGCGCATAAACTAGCACGCGTTGCACGCATCCATTTCGCCAAACAACGTATGGCATCAATCGGACCTAAGCTTCCTGTTCGTCAAGCGATGCTAAATAACTTACTAAAAAAGCAAGTAATTAGCGAAGCAATACAAGAAGAAGCAAAAAGTAAAAATATTGACCTTGATAAAGCAAAGCAAAACGCATTAGCTATTTTAAATGAAATTGCCGCTAATTTTTCTTATCGTATGCTACGAATAACCGATTTTGTGCTGACTTGGGCGTGGAATAGGCTTTATCAAGGTCTTAAAGTCACTAATGCCGATCCTGTTCGAGAGCTTGCCCAAAATGGGCATGAAATTGTCTATGCTCCTTGCCACCGCAGCCATATGGATTACCTATTACTCTCTTATGTGCTTTATCGACAAGGATTAGTTCCTCCTCATATTGCTGCTGGCATTAATTTGAACTTTTGGCCAGCAGGACCTATTTTTAGGCGATTGGGCGCATTTTTTATTCGCCGTTCATTCCGAGGTAACAAACTTTATACATCTGTTTTTCGAGAATATTTAGCGGAACTTTTTATCCGTGGTTATGCTGTTGAATATTTTGTTGAAGGTGGGCGATCTCGTACAGGTAGATTACTCGATCCTAAAACAGGTATGTTAATGATGACAATTCAAACATTATTACGTGGTGATGCAAGACCGATTACCGTTGTTCCTGTTTATATTGGTTATGAGCATGTGTTAGAAGTCGCTACCTATGCCAATGAGCTACGAGGAGCAAAGAAAGAAAAAGAAAGCTTGTGGCGTACTCTAAAAGCATTTTTAAAATTAAAAAAATTGGGATTTGGCTATGTGAATTTTGGTCAACCAATACCGTTAAATCAATTTTTGAACCAACAAGTTCCAGAATGGCGAGATGCAATCGAGCCGACTGGTGCTCAACGCCCTCAATGGTTAACACCAACAACCAATTTACTTGCCAAACAAATTATGGAGCACATCAACTCTTCAGCTGCAATCAATGCAATGAACTTATGCTGTTCAATATTATTAGCGGCAGATCAACGTGCATTAACGAAAGTTAGATTAATTGAACTGATTGATTATTTGTTAAAATTATTAAAAAATATTCCTTATTCAGAGTTGATAACCATTCCAGAACAAACGCCAGAAGAATTGTTTGAGCATGCCAAAGAAATGGGAAAATTTGTTATTACCACAGACGAAGCTGGCGAAATTGTTGGTTTAACTAACGAACAAGCGGTTTTAATGACTTATTATCGTAATAATATTCAGCATTTACTGATTATTCCAGCTATTGTGGCTAGAATTTTACTCAAACATAACCGGATTTCATCGGATGAAGTTTTAGAACAAGTAAAACGACTTTTTCCGTTAATCAAATCAGAGCTATTTGTTTATCACAATGATGAACAACTCACTGAATATGTAGATAAAATTATTAAAATCTATGCCGAATTAAACCTAATTTGTTATTCGCCAGATAAATTAACACTAAACTACTTAAAAATGTCGGAATTACAATTAATTGCTTCATCATCTAAAGATACATTGCAACGTTATGCTATTGCATTTTCTTTATTGCAAAAAGATCCAACAATTAGCCGTGCAACACTAGAAAAAGAGGCACGACTCATTGCTGAAAGATTATCCATTTTACATGGTATTAATGCGCCTGAATTCTTTGATAAAGGCGTATTTTCCACATTAGTTGCATCACTAAGAGAGCAAGGTTATTTAGATGATAAAAATGGCTCAAACTTAGCTAAAATTGAAACGATGAACAAAACACTTAAGCCTTTAATTACAACTAGAGTAATGCAAACTATCGATGATATAAACCCATTAATCAAATAATTCAAAAATACGCTAATTCGGAGATAACTTTAATGAAGTGCAATATTATTTGTTCATTGTAAGCTAAAGGCTATAACATGGTAGTTAACATCATTCTGCAAGAAACAATCAATGAGCAAGATTTTATCTTGTTGGCTAACAAATGGCAGCAAAATGCATCGGTTATCATTGAATCATTATTAGAAAATAATGAAGCTAAAAACCGTATTTTTAATCTTGCTCTAAACTATATTCCAAATTCATTTGCCGAAGCTGTCATTGATATTTTTCTTGAAGATAGTACTTTTATTATTCGTGATGATGATCTGCTAAAATGTGCAAAGCAAGGCTCTATGGGTTTAAAAAAGAGCATTTGTTATCGTAAAAATGTGCCTCAATATATTATTGATTTATGTAATTTTTATTAATCAACATATTATCTACGCTAGGAAATATAAAATATGTTAGATTTTTCCTATTTATCGGATCAAGATGGCAGTAAATCATCTCTGGTTTTAAACGATAAAAAAGCCCAATTGCTTGATCACGCTTTTACTTATTTAAGACAAAAAACTGGCATTATGATTGATCCTTATGGCCAAACAAGAATCTACCCAGACCATCAAAAAATATTAATCAATTTGTTACATCAGCATAATGACAGCGAGATCCAAAAACTCGTTTTGCTATTTAAGCAAGCATCCAGTGAAGATGAAATAATTCTTGCCGATGGTGATTAAATGGATAAATTATTTATTTAGCCATAATGACACTTACCTCAAGTTGCATTAAACTAATGCGTATTTATTACAAACGCTTAATTACAAATGCAACGATCTCATGCAAGTTATTTAAGAGGAATTTATGGATTTTATCGCTATACGTGATGTGCTTTCTAACATAAAGGATATGCCAAATCATTTTTTTTATCTTCCTGCTGATCACTCCTCTTGGACACTTGATACACAAGGCCGGTTTTTGGATGATGATGCGTTAAATAATTTTGATTCAGGTCTTTCCCAAAAAGCAATAGAAGAAGACTGGATCCCAACGCTAGAAAAAGCCGATATTGAAGATATTATTGAAGTTGCTAACAATGAATTAGGTAATCCAACATTAGAAGATTTATTTAACTCTTTTATTTTCTATATTGAAAATGACGCTTTTTTACAATATGCTGATTAAACATAAATGGCTTATGTTTTTTACACAATATGCTTGTTTAACACAAATAGTACTAGCACATAAATTATGTTATAGCATTTAAGCATGGTGATGTCTTCTAATAAAAAAGTGATCGAATTGATATCACATTTATCAACTCAACTTAATCAATTAGGCATTTTATTACAAACCAATATTGCTGATCAATTTACAGTACATAATATGGCTAGCTATGTACATATTGATATCTTAAAACACCGAATTTATCTTCGCTTCAAATTATCAATTAACGGCATTGAGCTATTTGATAACGATATCATCAATATTCAAATCACAGAGGGTATAATACATGCCACTTGCACCGTTTATTCAAATTATGGTATCGATAATGTAATGAAATACCAAAACGATCTAGATGATTTTGAGCTGGCAATCTTCGACAAAATTTTCATAGAATTATTGTCATGTATTACATCACATATTAGCTTGCTGACCCAAAGCAACTAAATAGCTTAACCAACGAAAATGATTTAAGTAACTTAACAACTTTCACTAAAGGCTGACTGATATAAATGGACATTACCCAATAATGAAGGCTAAAAAAATTTAATTAAAGTATATGATTAGCTACTATTATTTGATAATTTAAAACTGCATAATTTGGGATTAAACTTTAGAGTATCATTTATAAGTAAACTATAAGTGAAGGTAGATAAACAATAAATAGAAAAGCCAATAGAAAATGAGCCATATACAAAACATCACTCAATTGGAAAACGCCATAATCCATCAAGCTCAAGCAGAAGATGAACAATCATTTTTGTATCAATTGCATGAACTAAGTTTTTTTGATAAATCAACATTTAATCAACTATTAAATAATTGCCAAGCCTTAGCAAAAGCCTATCAACAGTTAGGAAAAACGAATAATTATAACGAGGTAGTAAAAGGCATTTTACTGATTTTTGAATATACACTATTTTCATTTTATTGCCATCATGCTGAGCATGATTACTTTCATATCAGCAATTATGGCGATGAACTAACCACCAATGACATATCTGACTATTATGATAAAATCAGATTAATCACACAACAAATCATCTTATAAACGCATAAAATAATCACTTACATGACCAGCTCAATAAGGTATTTAAACTAATGGGATTACATTTTATTATCCATATTGATAATCAACGGCAGGTACAATTTGCTATGAACGAAGAGCTACATAGTAAAATATTTAGCAAATCAACAAATTGGCGTAGCTTTAAACAATTAAAAAAAATCAGTGATTATTACAAAACTGATGCCGTTTTTAATAGCAACGAGCTAACAACATTAATAGCAGATTTGATGCAAATCACCCAACAAATCGATGATTTTCAAGATGAATTACAACAGCTCATCACTAAACTGCGTCAGAAAAATGCCAAACTATTACGCGTTACTAGCGATTAGTCATACTTAGATTATTATCCACTCATCTTTACAGCACTATCAACAAATTTTATCATGAATGACATAAATTGAGGCAAACTGTACAATATACAATTTATCTGGCTGACTGGTTTTGATAATTATGTCGATAAGCAATCAAACTGATAGCAAAAATGAGACAGTAATGTGCAAACTTCAGGATGGTAATCAATGATTGATTTTACTGCTGATATTATTAGTTATAAATCAATTGCTAATATTCAAATTGGTGATAACATTCTTTCATATCTCGATGAAATGTATCAATATTTTGATATTAACTGCCAAGAACACGAGCTTCATTTTTCAATGAGTGAGATGACTAGACAGAGTTTTTATTCATTAAATGATGATACATTGACGCTAACAACCACATTTGATGGCGATATCATTGGCATAGGATGCAACCAAAACTACCAAGGGAAATACCAAAATCAATATAAAAATGAATTATATGCAGGTATTACCATGGAAGAACTATGCTCTTTGAGCAAATTTCAGAAGATTGTATATGGCACACTGATTGTTGATAACGATTATGGCTTATATTTTACGTTACCCTCGCCTTATGACGAAATTGCCGACACGCTAAAAGACATCCCCTATGATTTAAAGCTAAATGAAATTTACGTAGCGGATAATTCCAGCTGGCAGCTTAAGCCACAAAAAAAGAAAAAGCCTAAAAAGCGCAAAATTGCCAAACCTTATTCTTATTTTTAATATTAATAAGCAATAATCTAATATGCATTACTAATTAGATGCTGTGACTTAACTATGTCCACTTAAAACACTGCTAAAGTGCCTATTATCAGATAAGAATGCACGAAAGAAAGAGCTTGCTAAACCATTTAGTTAATATTTTTAACTTGTCATAATCAAATCGAAAACTTGTTAAACTAAGACGTATATTTTACCTAAAACTTCTTTATATCAATATGATTTCCTTTCCATATTTTCGGCAACTAAAACGAGCATGAGCTTATTTTTTGATATATGTCAAACTTTGGCAATTCATACTTGCATTTCCCTTTATTTCTGCATAAGAAACGATTATTATTGATATAAATAGGAAAGTTTATAGCTTTAAAAATATAATAAATAATGTAATGTCAGTTTTCTAAGGAGTCCATATGCTATTTAACCGTAGACAGTTCTTTAAGATCTGTGCTGGTGGTATGGCAGGAACAACCATCGCCACATTAGGACTCGCTCCAAATGTGGCGCTCGCACAAACTCGCCAATTTAAATTACTCAAATCAAAAGAAACCCGTAATAACTGTACCTATTGTTCTGTTGGATGCGGAATGTTACTTTATAGTCGTGGAGATGGTGCAAAAAATGCTGAATCATCTATTTTTCACGTAGAGGGCGATCCCGATCATCCTGTAAGCCGAGGATCACTTTGTCCGAAAGGGGCAGGTGTACTTGATTTTATAAAAAGCGAACAACGTGTTAAATACCCAGAATATCGAGCTCCAGGCTCAGATAAATGGCAACGCATTAGTTGGGATGAAGCGATTGACCGCATCGCTCGTTTAATGAAAGAAGACCGAGATAAAAACTTTATTGAAAAAAATAAAAATGGCACCACAGTAAATCGCTGGACAACCACTGGTTGGCTTGTTACATCAGCGGCTAGTAACGAAACGGGTTGGTTAGCATTTAAAGTTGCCCGCGCTTTAGGTATGTTAAGCCTTGAAACCCAAGCTAGGGTTTGCCATGGTCCTTCTGTATCAAGTTTAGCTGCCACCTTTGGTCGTGGCGCTATGACCAACAACTGGAATGATATCAAAAATGCTAACGTTGTTATCGTGATGGGAGGAAATGCTGCAGAAGCTCATCCTGTTGGTTTTAAATGGGCAATAGAGGCAAAAATTAATAATGGTGCAGAATTAATTGCAATTGATCCTCGTTTTCATCGAACAGCTTCGGTTGCAGATCATTATGTCCCCATTCGTGCGGGCTCTGACATTGCATTTTTACTCGGTATTATTAATTATCTTATTACTAATAATGAAGTTAATTTCGACTATTTAGTTACACACAGCAATGCTAGCTTAATTGTGTGTGATGATTTTAATTTTGACGCCAATAGCGGTTTATTTAGTGGCTATGATGCAACTAACCGCCAATATGATCAAAGCAGTTGGGCATATCAAAAAGATGAAAATGGTTATGCCCTTCGGGATAAAACACTAAGCCACCCTCGTTGCGTTTGGAATTTATTAAAACAGCACGTTAGCCGTTATACCCCTGAAATGGTAAATAAGGTCACTGGTAGCCCAATTGAAGGGTTTCTACATGTTTGCCGTTCACTCGCTAGCACAAAAACTCATGATAGAGCCGCAACCTTTTTATATGCATTAGGTTGGACACAGCATACTTATGGTACACAAATTATTCGCACAGCGGCGATGATCCAACTGATCTTAGGCAATATAGGTGTCATGGGGGGGGGAATTAATGCGCTACGCGGGCATTCAAATATTCAAGGATTAACCGATGTCGGTTTGCTATCCAATCGTTTACCAGCCTATCTTGATTTGCCAAAAGATTCTCAAGTTTCACTTACTCAGTATTTGGAAGAAAAAACACCAAAGCCACTTGGTCCAAGTGAAGTGAACTTTTGGGGAAATTACCCAAAATTCTTTGTCAGTTTTATGAAGTCGATGTATGGTGATAAAGCGACTATAGATAATAATTGGGGATTTGATTGGTTACCCAAATGGGATAAAACCTATGATATCTTAAGATTCAGTAAAATGATGCGTGATGGTCAGGCTAATGGCTTTATCTGCCAAGGTTTTAATCCTCTTGCTGCGCTACCAGATAAAAATAGCATCCGTGACGGCTTATCTAATTTAAAATTTTTAGTTAGCATTGACCCAATGCCAACAGAAACGGCTGAGTTTTGGAAAAACCATGGTGAATCCAATGATGTTGACTCTAGCAAAATTCAAACAGAAGTCTTTAGATTGCCGTCAAACTGTTTTGCTGAGGAAAACGGAACAATAGTGAACTCTTCTCGCTGGCTACAGTGGCATTGGGCTGCTGCTCGCCCACCTTATGAATCTTTATATGATCCTGAAATTATTGCTCGTATCTTTTTAAGAATTAAAGAACTATATGCTCAAGAAGGGGGAGCCTATCACGATCCAATTGATAACTTAGTTTGGGACTATGAAGATCCTCAAGGGCCAGCGGCTGAAGAATTAGCCAAAGATTACAATGGGCGTGCGCTGGCTGATATCACTGATGCCAATGGCAATGTGATTCTTAAAAAAGGACAGCTACTCAGTGGCTTTTCGCAATTAAAAGCAGATGGTACAACATCATCAGGCATTTGGATATTCTGTGGCTCTTGGACTGAGCAAGGCAACCAAATGGCACGACGCGATCCAAGTGATCCATCAGGTAAAGGTATTCATGCAGGTTGGGCTTGGTCATGGCCGATGAATCGACGCGTACTTTATAATCGCGCTTCAGCAGATGAAAACGGTAAGCCGTGGGATCCTAAACGAGTTTTAGTAAAATGGAACGGCTCAAGCTGGGTTGGTAATGATGTGCCTGATTTTACTGCAACATTATCACCAAATACAGGGGCAGGCGCTTTTATTATGAATAACGATGGTTTAGGTGGATTGTTTTGTTTAAACCGATTAGTCGATGGCCCATTCCCAGAACATTATGAACCGTTTGAAACACCTATTACTAATAATCCATTACATCCAAATCAAATAAGTAGCCCTGTAGCACGTGCATTTAAAGAAGATTTGGAACGCTTAGGAAAGGCTAGCCAATTCCCTTACGTGGGCACGACGTACAGCATCACTGAGCATTTTCATTTTTGGACACAACATGCAAGGCTGGCTTCAATTACTCAGCCCGAGCAATTTGTTGAACTAAGTGAAAATCTTGCAAATAAAAAAGGCATAAAGGTAGGTGATACCGTAAAAGTGACGTCATACCGAGGTTATATCAAAGCGAAAGCCGTTGTCACTAAACGACTCCCGACATTAACTGTTGATGGTAAACAAATCGAAACCATTGGAATTCCAATTGTTTGGGGATTCACTGGTCAGACAAAGAAAGGATTTTTGGTTAATGAATTAACACCACATTTAGGTGATGCTAATTCGCAAACACCAGAATATAAATCATTTTTAGTCAATATCGAAAAAGTCACCACAGCGGCATAAGGGAGGAAAACTATATTATGTCATTACAAACTCAAGATATTATTCGCCGCTCTGCAACCAATACATTAACTCCAGCGCCACGGGCTCGCGATTATCAACAAGAAGTAGCTAAATTAATTGATGTGACAACGTGCATTGGCTGTAAAGCTTGCCAAGTAGCTTGTAGCGAATGGAACGATCTTCGAGCTGAAGTTGGCAATACCGTTGGTGTTTATGACAATCCTGTAGATTTAGAACCCAAAGCATGGACAGTCATGCGATATTCAGAAGTTGAGGTTAACGGCAAATTTGAATGGCTTATTCGCAAAGATGGTTGTATGCACTGTTCTGATCCTGGGTGCTTAAAAGCTTGCCCATCAGAAGGTGCTATTATTCAATATGCTAATGGTATTGTGGATTTTCAATCTGAACATTGTATAGGTTGTGGTTATTGTGTCGCAGGTTGCCCATTTAATATTCCCCGAATTAGTAAAGAAGATAATCATTCATATAAATGTACTTTATGTGTAGACCGTGTGGCCGTTGGGCAAGAACCTGCTTGTGTAAAAACATGCCCAACTGGCGCCATTCATTTTGGTACAAAACAAGATATGATTCGCCATGCAGAGAATCGAATTATAGACTTGAAAAAACGGGGATTTGCACAGGCTGGGCTTTATGATCCACAAGGCGTAGGCGGCACTCACGTTATGTATGTTTTACACCATGCAGATCAACCTGAACTTTATCATGGCTTACCTAAAGATCCGCAAATTAGCGAAGTGGTTAAATTCTGGAAAGGTATTTGGAAACCGCTATCGGCGGCAGCATTTATTGCAACATTTGGCGGCTTACTATTCCATTATATGGGAGTGGGCGCAATTGAGGTAGATGAACAAGACATTGAACAAGAAAAAGAAGCCGATAACCAAGCTCGAAAACGCCTAGGTTTACCCATTTTTCGGCGTAAACATAGTTCCCCATTGTCACAACAGGAGAATCATCATGAATAAGCAAAACATGATATTAAGAACCCCTCTTCTTGTTCGCTTCTGTCATTGGTGCATGGTTTGCCTTTTCATTTTAACGGCACTATCGGGGCTATCCTTGTTTTTTCCATCCATTAAATTATTTGGGTTAGTGCTCGGCACTCCACAGTTAGTCAGAGCATTACATCCCATTATTGGTTGTATTGTCTTTGTACTACTAATGTTTATGTTTTTAAAACTTGCTCATCATAATATTCCAAACAAACAAGATCTGTTATGGATAAAAAACTTTAAAAAAGTGATTATGGGTAAAGAAGAAGGTATTCCCATTGGTAAATATAATGTCGGTCAGAAATTTTTATTCTGGTGCATTATGAGCTTAATTTTTGTTTTGTTTGTAACAGGAATGATCATGTGGCGACGATACTTTTCTGATTATTTTCCAATACCAGTTGTGCGTATTGCGATATTCTTTCACTCGCTTGCGGCTATTGGCTTAATTTTACTTGCTATTGGTCATGCTTATATGGCAATTTGGGTTAAGGGATCTATTAAAGGAATGATAACAGGCTATGTATCACGAGCTTGGGCTCGCAAAAATCATTCGGCTTGGTATGAAGAAGAAATGGATAAAATTTATCAAAATGAACTCAATACAAAAGCAAAGTCTGAAGTAGAATCAGCGGATGTTAAACATAAACCAGCATGATAACACTCTCTATCTCTAATTGTATTTACCGCTGATAGTTACTATCAGCGGTATTATTTTAAAAGCAAAAAACCAGTGACAATCGAAAATCACAATCAATGAGCATTTATAATGAATATAAAAATTATTCCTCAAGATCAACTTGAACAACAAGCAAGTAGCTCCGTTATTCGGCAAATTCCATTACTTTTGTATCCATCACCTAAAACACTTTATACGCATCGATCCGAGCGTTTGAAAAGCCTTGCAAGCAATAGCCCAATTAGCGATTATTTAAACTTTTGTGCAAAAATTGTTGAACAACAAGCAGATTTAATCAAACAAAAACCAATAGATATCGATGTATCATGTTTATTAAATAGTGAACATCCCCCGCTAAGCCTAGATAATTTACCACTTACAAATACGTGGCAAGATTACTTAGCATCATTATTGGACTCATGTGCCAGTACAACAGAGCAAATTACTTTAGTCATAGATCAACTAAAAAAAAATAGCTCTCAAGCGTTGCAAAATAAAGCAATACATTTACTTACAGGTGAATTTGATCAAGTTGATGGCAATGAAACAATTTTTATTTGGTCAGCTTTATCGGTTTACTACTGCCAACTGGCCAGTCAAATCAAAGGCAAAGTCATCGCAGAAAATACAGACAAACTTTGGTTGTGCCCAGTTTGCAAAAGTATGCCCTCAGCCAGTGTTATTCAATTAGGTAGCCACAGTGGTTTACGCTATTTACATTGTAGTTTATGTGAAAGTGAATGGTACGTACCTAGAATTAAGTGCACCTGTTGCGATAATATGAAGGATATACAATATCTGTCACTAGAACAGGAACTTGCAGTAACTAAAACGGAGTGTTGTGACATTTGCCATAGTTATTTAAAAATATTTGATCAAGATAAAGATCCCCATATTGAAGTCATCGCTGATGATATTGCATCATTGATTTTAGATATAAAAACAGAAGAAGAAGGTTTTGCTAAAAGTGGCGTTAATCCGTTTATATTTGCTCAAAAGCAAGATTAATACACAAAGGTCAAAATTAAGATATTCTTAATGAATATAAAAATAGAGGCAAAACGGCTGGGTAAATAGTTTATTGTTACAATATTATCAGTTGATAAACTGATTTATTAATAAAATACAACTTCACTTTTTAGCTTGATAAAGTTAAACTAGCACCACTGTACTAGTTTATGAGTTCTTATTATGAAACGCTTTTTGTTATCGCTGATAATTCTTTTAGTTACGCCTTTTTTTAGTTTTGCAGATACAATAAAAAATGTCGCTATTACCGCGATTGTAGAACATCCATCTTTAGACCAAATCCGTGATGGTGTTAAAGATGAATTAACAGACAATGGCTATAAGTTAAACGAAAATTTAACGGTTCAATACAAAAGCGCACAAGGCAGTAGCGCAACTGCTGCACAAATTGCCAGACAATTTGTCGCAGCAAAACCTGATGTTATTGTCGCAATTGCCACACCGAGTGCTCAAGCAACTGCGGCTGCCACCAGACAGATCCCGGTGGTTTTTGCCGGTATTACAGATCCAATTGCAGCCAAGTTAATTAAAAACTGGCAACCTACAGGTACAAACATCACTGGCGTTTCAGATTATCAAGAAATAGGGCCACAAATCGACTTTATAAAAAAAATCGTACCCAATGTTAAATCGGTAGGATACATTTATAGCCCAAGTGAAATTAACTCAACTGTGGTATTAAAAAACCTACAAGCACTTTTATCGCAACAAAATATCAAATTAGTTGCGGTACCTGCTCAGCGAACCGCTGATATCTCAACTGCCGTCAATACATTAAAAGGAAAAGTTGATTTAATCTACACAACAACCGATAACAATGTTGTTTCAGCTTATGAGTCATTAGTAAAATTTGCTAATGAAAATAAAATCCCGCTGTTAGCCTCTTTCCCTGATGCAATTGAACGAGGCGCTGTTGCCGCATATGGCATGAGTTACTATGATGTGGGACGCCAATCAGGCAAACTTGTTGTTCGAATCTTACAGGGTGAAAAAGCAGGTAACATTGCTCCAGAAATAGGACAATCATTACGTCTTGCCATCAATATTGGAGCTGCTAAAAAACAAGGTGTAACATTGTCTCCTGAAGTTATCCAATCCGCTTACAAAGTCATAGACTAATAATTAATTCCAATCTATTGTAACCAACAAAACTTTGCTCATTTCGGTGGGCAAAGAGCTAGGTTATACATAATTAATTTAAGGTCAATAATATTACCGACAGCCTCGGGCTAATAAAATAACAAAATTTTATCCACACAACAAAGTGTACTTTAGTTTCATCAATCAACATTTAATGTAAAAAAATGTTTACATTTACAGCTATTTTTTAACTCTAGAAAATTATCTAAATTTGCTTTATAGTAGCTTGGAATTTATCTTAGTTGTAAATAAAATATTACAGGAGTGCCATATGCGTAATTCTATTATAAAATTTTTTATGCTACTTAGCTTATCATTGGCAGTATTTAACTCTTCAGCAGATCCTAAATCTGAGCAAAAATTTGTGGCTATTACCGCAATTGTTGAACATCCAGCATTAGATAATGTTCGTCGAGGTGTTGAGGATGAACTAAAAGATAGCGGTTATATTGCTGGCGAAAATTTAAAATTACACTTTGCAAGTGCACAAGGTAGTAGCGCTAATGCAGCGCAAATCGCTAAACAATTTGTAGCTAACAAACCTGATGTTATTGTTGGCATTGCGACACCAAGTTCACAAGCTTTAGTTGCGACAACCAAACAAATTCCAATTGTTTTCACTGCCGTTACCGATCCTGTAGCAGCAAAATTAATTCCAAGTTGGAATGCATCAAAAACCAACGTAACTGGGGTGTCTGATGCGTTATCATTAGATGCTCAAATTGACATGATGCTAAAAATTAAACCTGATGCTAAAAATATTGGTTATGTTTATAGCCCAAGTGAAATAAATTCAACAATTATACTAAAACAATTACAAGTTAAGTTAGAAAAACGAGGTATGAAAATAATAGCTGCCCCAGCTCAACGTACTTCGGATATATCAACAGCCGCAAGAAGTTTAAAAGGTAAAGTTGATATGTTTTATACCACGACTGATAACAATGTGTTTTCTGCCTATGAAGCGCTAGTAAAAATAGCAAACGAAAGCAAGATACCTCTTTTAGCATCAAACCCAGAATCAGCAGAACGTGGGGCGATTGCTGCTTTGGGAATGAGTTATTATGATCTTGGTCGTCAGGCAGGTAAAATTGTTATCCGCATACTGAATGGTGAAAAACCCGGTGATATCCCATCACAAGTGGGCAATGTTACTCAACTAACGATAAATAAAAAGGCGGCTGAACGCCAAGGTGTTACGTTATCTGATGATATATTGAAATCAGCGGCAAAAATTGTCGAAAAATAATGTTACTCTTTTATAACTATGCCGCCATTTTGGCGGTTAACTTGAATGGATTTTTTCATGTCTTTTGAATTTTTATTAGGCTCAATTGGAATTGGGCTTATTTATGCCTTAGTGAGTTTAGGTGTATTTATCTCATTTCGTTTACTTGACTTTCCTGATCTGACGGCTGATGCCAGCTTCCCTCTTGGTGGCGCAATTTGTGGATTATGCATTTATATCGGTATCGATCCTTGGATTGCGACGTTATTCGGTATGCTTGCTGGTTGCCTTGCTGGCGCAATGACAGGCATACTGTATGTTAAGCTCAATATTCTACAATTACTTTCGAGCATTATTGTAATGATAGGGCTTTATTCTATTAATTTAAGAATATTAGGTCTTGCACCTTATATTATGGATGAAACACCAAGAATGGCGGGTTCACCTAACCTTTCTTTACTGGATGCCAAAACCATATTTTCACCATTTATTGCTGATGATTACAGTAATCAATATATTATACAACCGCTTTTGGTGCTGGGATTTGTCATTGTGTGTTGGGCATTACTCAATTTATTTTTGAAGACCCAGATAGGATTAGCATTAAGAGCGACGGGAACCAATCAACGAATGGCAAAATCCCAAGGCATACCAACTGGAGGAATAACCATCCTCGGTATGGCAATATCAAATGGCTTAATTGCACTTGGTGGATCGTTATTTATACAAACTCAAGGTGGCGCAGATATTACCATTGGTGTTGGAACAATTGTCATCGGGCTTGCTTCAA
Organism: Gilliamella sp. Nev3-1; assembly: GCF_001690435.1. NCBI lineage: Bacteria > Pseudomonadati > Pseudomonadota > Gammaproteobacteria > Orbales > Orbaceae > Gilliamella > Gilliamella sp. Nev3-1. Next base: position 47,368 of record NZ_LZHN01000066.1, read on the forward strand.
TTATCCTGGGTGAAAGCATCTTTCCAACAAAACGTATCTGGCTTGTTATGCTTTCAGTTATTTTAGGCTCTATTTTGTATCGCTTATTTATTGCTTTTGCATTAAGCAATGAATTCCTACAAACAATCGGCGTTGGAACAGAGGATCTAAATCTGATTACCGCAATATTGGTTGTGCTAGCTCTTGTGTTACCAAAACAACTAAAAAAACACGCTAAAAGAAGAGGGAAATAAGCATGATTAAAGTTGAACAATTACAATTAACTTTTAATCAAGGTACACCAATTGAAAATTATGTGCTACGAGGATTAAACCTAAAAATTAGTGAAGGCGAATTTGTTACCATAATTGGTAGTAATGGAGCAGGAAAAAGCTCGTTACTCAATGTAATTAGCGGAGATCTATTTGCTGACTCAGGTAGTGTTGTTATCAATGAACAAAATGTAAGTCACTGGCCAGCATGGAAGCGGGCTAGCATGGTGGCACGAGTATTCCAAGATCCTATGGTTGGAACTTGTGAAAACTTAACCATCGAAGAAAATCTTGCTATTGCTTACAATCGGGGACATCGTTTTACTCTCGCTTCAGCACTTAATAACAATATCAGATCAATATTTAAAGAAAAACTGGCGACTTTAAATTTAGGGCTTGAAAATCGATTATCGGATATGATGGGTTTACTTTCTGGTGGTCAAAGACAAGCTATTAGTTTGTTAATGTCAACACTAAAACCCTCTAAAATATTATTGCTTGATGAACATACCGCAGCACTTGATCCTAAAACAGCACAGTTTGTTTTAGATCTGACTGATAAAATTGTTTCGAAAAACCATTTAACGACTATGATGGTAACCCACTCAATGAAACAAGCATTGGAATATGGAAATCGAACAGTCATGCTGCATCAAGGTCAAGTTGTACTTGATGTATCAGGTGAACAACGCGCAAAATTAACCGTAACCGATTTATTAGATATGTTTGAAAAAACACGCGGTGAAAAAGTGACTGACGATGCATTGCTTTTAGGTTAATAATAAATAAAAAAGTAATATTTCAAGCAGAAATATTGCTTTTTGTTAATTAGATTTGTTAGTTCTGACGTAATCTGCCTGTGTTAGCTCAAACCTAATCTGACAGCTACTAGTTTTTATTTTGTGTCTGTCAGATTAAAAAGTTTATGGATAAATTCGACCGACACCTTGTAAATTGCCAACATAAAACGTATTTTGTGAATCAAGTTATCCTTGCCAAAGTATTAGACAAAACTCACTGCTATAAAAGTGTTATTTAGGTCATACGACTTTTCATATTGCTTAGGCGATACCCAGTTATTAACTCCGTGTCGGCAAACCTACTTATAATCGGTTTTAATATAGGCGAATAGGCTTTATTGGCTTCTTCCTTGTTTTGTTATCATCATGAATCATGGGTGTTAACGGATGGAAAAACTTTCAGCAATGGCATTATTTCAACAATTGCCCGTTTGCTTCAGACTTTGGCTAAGTCCATACTGTAACACTAATCTGTAACACTAATCGCTTAAAATTAGCGTTGCGATATTGGTTTTTTTGCCACTAGGTCGTCGCTTTCCTTTGAAAAATGGACGACAAAATAAGGTATTTTGGAGCGTGGTACAAACTAAATACTGATCAATATACTTAATGTATTAATCAGTAAACCATAAGATACAGCTTGCAATAAAAGGATTAATGTTATTATTTTTTTAAATAAAAACTTTAATAAAATCAATGGGTTTTCTGACTGATTTTTATTGTGCTAGAACTTGATTTGAATGGGCATACCGTATCGGTTATCTCAATACCGTTTAAGATGACCTCATCATATGAATAGGTTTGTTATGTATTTTTCAATGCAAATAATCTAACAACTCGTTTAATAATTTTCATTGGTTTATCCTTTTTTATCATCAATTTCTTTGACTTCTTTATTTAAACCCGAAGAACACAAATAAAGCTCTTGTGCATACCAGATACACTTACTTTCAACTGACGACAGACCGGCAGTGCCAGATACGATGACAACGGTTGCTTCATATATTGGTACTTCACCGGTTTGGGCGGTTGATGAAGTACACATGCGCTTTTTTAGCATTTCATTGGCTATTTTTAGTGCTTTGTTTTCTGTTTTTAGCGCGATAATTTTTGGTGGCTCATTAGTTAGCTCACGGTTACTGGTTAGGATTAAGTTGCTTAACCCATTTATCCAGCGTTGATTTACCAATACCTAAATGATTAACGATTTTAGCTAATGAAAGATGGGCATTAGATAAAGCATAATTCACCGTCTGCGGTTTGAACTTTGTACTCAATTTTTTGTGCCATAATGTGTTCGCTTATGATTGTTCGTTATAGCATATTCGTTATATTATAAAGGTGACATTTGCCGATTTTAGGGCGAGGATCAACATCATGTATTGGTATGCTAATTTGTTAGGTGCTAAAGATAAAGTTCACTTTAAATCTGTGGAGTAACTTCGACAGGAGACCAAACTGAACATTTCCACTGTATAAAATGATTAGTTAGAATTTGTTTGATATAACTTTCAAATTCAGAATTAAAATATTCATCAGATATTATTGTTATTTCAAGCGTATAATGCTCATCACACAATAATTCACTAAGCATATCAATTTTGTCTATAACGGCTATGCTAAAATTGGCCAATTCAGCTCTGGCAATATAACGACCTTTTTCATCTTTACAGGATAATTTACATTGAAATGCTGATGCTATCTTAGCCTGTATTTCTTGGAATGATTCATTATTATCAACTAATACAAAAGTTAACCACCTTGTATTTATATCCATAGAACTATCAACCTTACTAGCCAATTTAATATCACAGTATCAACTTCAACTATGATCTTATAAAAATATTCCATTCTTGCCATATCACAAGATCCATTGTTTGTATGTTAGCAAGTTTTTTTAATATTACCAATGTGTTGTTTAATATCAAAATGGATCTATCTTAACAGACCACCTTGGCGTAAAATTAGGCATCTTAATTGCCTACTTATCATATTAAGATGCGATATTACTTCAGCTAGATAGATTTGTGCTTTTAATCCATCTTACTTATCTCGGCGACGGCTTGTTAAGCTTTTGGGCTAGCTCCTCTACACATTCCTGAGCTATTTTTTTGTATTTTATCGCATTTTCTGTAGAAAAATTTTCATCAATCATTTTATAAAAGCCATCAACTGTGCCAAAAAAGCCATTTGCTTGAATAGCAAATCCCCCATTAGCCCAACAAGCAAAAATGGTTGTTAAGTTGCCTTGGTTGCTTTTGCGATAAACTATATTCTGTACTTTATCTACATCTAAATATATACCACAAGCAACGGATAAATTTTCAGGTAATAATTTGATTTTGGTTGACTCTATATTCAAGCGACCACCAATAAATAAATTTTTAGGCAATACTTGAATGTCTGTATTAGCAACACTTAAATATCCTCCTACCGATAAATTTTCTGGTAATGTTTTTATTCTGGTATTTCTTAAATTTAGATAACCGTTAACAGAAATTTTTTGAGGTAATTGTTTGATATGGGTATTTCTTAGATCAAGATCTCCCCCAACAGTTAAGTTTTCGCCTAATAATTGAATATTGGTATTTGCTAAGTCTAAATCACCGCCAACCGATAAATTTTCAGACAATCTATTAATTTGGCTATTTATTAAATATATGTCACCACCAACCGATAAGTTTTTGGGTAATGTTTCGATATCTGTATTTGCTAGATTTAAATTGCCACCAACCGATAAGTTATCCGGTAATGTCTGAATCATTGAATAGGTAAGATCTAAATTGCCGCCAACTGATAAGTTATCTGGTAATGCTTTAATCATTGAATAGGTAAGATCTAAATTACCACTAATTGATAAGTTTTCAGGTAATGATTGAATATCTGTGTGAGCTAAATTCAAATCACCACCAATAGCCAGATTTTCAGGTAGCGCTTTGATGTCTGTAAATTCTAAATACAAATTACCACCCACAGATAAATTATCCGGTAAGACTTTAATTTTAGTGATCGATAAATTTAAATCCCCACTAATTGTAAAATCATTCGGTAAGGCTTGGATTTCGGAGTCTGTTAAATTCAAACTACCATGAATAGCCATATTTTTTGGTAGCATTTGTATTTTTGTTTTACTTAAATTTAAATCACCATGGATAAGTAAATTGTCTGGCAAGACACTAATTTCTTTGTTTCTTAAACGCAAATTATCATTAATGATAACTTTATTATCTTGAACAACGTGTTTTACCCCTTTTTTAGTTAGTAATTCGAGAAATTTTTCCATAGGTTATTTCACCAATAATAAGCACTCTTCTAATTTGATATCACAAGTTATATACAATGAATTACTCAGTTAGAAATTGTCTTTGCTTTTGTCCGATTACAAGTTTGGATTACTTCATTCGGGGTTAGTTTTAAATATAATTACTACATTCGTTTTCTAAATCAATTAATAAGCTCTCAGCATTAACAATAGGAGTGCTTGATAGCGTAGGAATGGAGAAAATACCAACTTGAGTTCCTTTGGCTGATAAATCAGGCAATAATTTATTCATTATATAATCAAGCGATAATGCCTTGGGTTTATAATTCTTCCAGCCACCTAAAGCACAATTTGCAGCATATTCACGAGCAGGCCATAATATAAGAACTTCATTATTGTTATCATTTCTACCGGTTAAGGCAAACCCGTCATCGTCTAAGACCCAAGCTACTTCGTTATCAACAATTTTTTTTATGGAATAAATGTATCTTTCTTGGCTCCCTTTATTTGACATAACTTCAACTTCTTTGGCCGATAAGACTATCATAAGTGAATACTCCTTATATTTTTGCTTACGTCTAAATAAATTGTTGTAATCATAATCATCGTGTCGATGCTAAAACTAAGCTCGTTTTTTGCAGTTTAGCATACTAATTAAGATTCAGATCACTCAGCAACTCAATCCATTCTAGCAAGATAAATCTTCTATAGCAGGATTATATTACCTAAAAATATTGTAATGCTATCCCGTTTATCTGTCTAAATATTGTCTATGATGCCGAATTTTTTACTCAATTGACGTTGTAACTATCTCTCAAATGGTAGCTATCCCCCTAAAATAGTACAGCAAAAAAGTAGAAAATTGGAATGGCAACACATTTCAAACAAAAATTAAGGCGATAATTACAATAACGTTTAACGACGTATTTTGATACGAGCAATAAAAATTTCATCAGCCGAACAATGTAACAGCGTGATACCCAAATGTTCTCTTTTTGCAAATCAAAACCAATTCGCCTTGTACCATAACAATGATAGCTTCGGTTAAATAGCGTCACTACTTTATCTGCATAAAGTCTTACTGATTTTTGTTTATTCAATTTACATTGGTAATAAGCATAATATCTTGATAATACGAAATATTGACATCGTTTTGTCGGGCTATAATGATGTCGGTTTGCGTTTAGGATAGTCATTTTCACCCCATTATCAGTGCGGCTTGCTTTAAAATATCGTTTTCTATGCGGCGCTTTTTTAAGCGCTTTGCGTAAACCCTTAAAAAAGTTGTATGATTTAGTGTAACCGCTCCGAATTGGACTTATTATAAAGACGGTTGGAGAAGCAAAAAACCATTCCAAGAGGCAATTGATTTAGCGCGAGAAAAATAATGTGTATAGAATTCTTTCATAGTGAAGTCATTAACTTTTTAAATTACCACTCTTTATTTACTTTAAAATTAGACGATAGAACAAATTTTTTATATGAAAATGGAATACTTGATGAGCAATCTATGGCTCTTTCTAAGAAACAGATTTACAACAATGATATTTTAGATAGTTATCAATTATCATCGTTAATTAGAAATAAATACTTAGAAAACAAAATAAAAGACATTACCGGTAATGATATAAAAATAATTGATCATCCAGATAGTGAAATTACTGGTGTTGCTTGTATCTCATGTCGATACCTTGTTTTCAAGGATTATGAAGATTCGATTTTTGAAATATGTCCAGTTTGTGATTGGCAAACAGACCAATTAAATGAAGATGGATATAGTAAATTAAATCAAAGTTATTTAACCTCTTATATAAGCACTTCTTTATACAAAGAAAAAGTACTGCAATATCAGGATGTCTATATAAGAAAATAGCATAAATTCTAAAATAAATGCGCCAGTCTGCACCACGAAGTATTATGCCCCTAAGGATGGTTGAGCATCGAATTCAAAGACTACTGTAACCGCTGCTGGCAACACAAACACTCCCCTGCGAGGTTAGCATCCCATCCTACTCACATCCTGACAGAGCGCATCTACCAGTACGACAACCTCGGCGGGTTAGTTAGCATAAAAACACAGCAGACATGATCCTCGCAAAAAATGGCAAATGAAATTGTAAAAAAGTGTCACATGTTATCTACTACTGGATCTGTTTTAGTTAGCCTAAAGCGTAGGGCTATTCTTGAAAGTGTAGAGTATTTATGATCCTATTTTTGATGTAATGGGTCGATACGAAATTAAATATTATTAAAAAATAAAACGATAGAAGCTGGCTCAATAATTAGATATGTGTAGGATCGTGATTTATAGCATCAGGTTTACTGGTGAATTTCACAATGAAATGTCGCAACAAACCTAACTGCATCCAAAGCAAACAAAGTGCCAACTACAGCTAGCGTTACCGCTATTTCTACGACCACCTTATCGAAAAACATCAGCTAGACAGTGCAGGCGACCTCTTGCAACGTTAAAAACAGAAAAATTGTTTTGAACAAAAATATCATTCCATCCAAAGTATTTTTATATGATATATGAATTAAAAATATTTGATTATCATAATAGCTATTGTTTCGAAGCTGAATCAGATCAGATTGCAAATTATGATTTTTGTTTTAGTGGTGGATCGGATTTTATTTCAGTTAAGCTTGCAAATCTGCTGTTAGGTTATAAAGGTTTTTTAAAAGATGTTAAATGCCTTGATGCCAATGCCATTATCAATGGTCAGAGCAATTCAGACTATAACGTCTTAAATATTCTTCATTCATTATCATATATAGGTATGCATAAGCCTGATAGTGAACCAATATTAAATTATTTGCCTAATAGATCAAAGAAGTTTCATAGAATTGTCTTTAAAAAAATATCAAAGAAAACTTTTATATGGCAAGATGTCAGGAAGCTCAAAAACATGTCGTTATTTCAGATAAGCTAAGGCAATTCTTTGTTGAAAATAATGTCAAAAGAATATATTTATAACGACTTTTGTTAGCATATGCCCTAGTCATTATTAGTTTTATGTATAATTGTAACTATCGCTAAAATAGTGCAGAAACAAGTAGCAAATTCTTCATGATAAAAATAAAAAGGGTTGTATGAAGTTATTATGTAATCATTGTAAAAAACAATTTATAACATCAGAAGAGCAAGACCATTTTATCTCGGTTTCTCGCCAAAAGAATATGAAATTCATTATGATAAAATGCCATTATTGCTCAATGAGTTATGACATTAATTCGATGCTATTAAATAAGCAGGAGGATAAACAAACTGCTGTTGTAAATGGATTAAAGTGCCCTAAAGAAACATGTGCAGGTATTGTTTCTTATATTGAAGATGTCCCCCCATTTTTTGGTTGTGGTCAATGTGGTAATGTGTGGTTTAAAAAAGAAGACTTATGTAACGACATTAAAAACATAATTGCTAAATACCCTTATAGAAAACAAGCATATAATATTGTGAATGATAAATACTTGCCTGCTTTAGATAGCGAAATTCCCTCATGCTATGATGATCAAGTAAACTTGGAACAATAAATCAATTTTAGACAGATAATAATGGTTAGTTTAGCTACCTAGTGACTGGGGAAACCAATATTGCAGTGCGGATTTTAATCGGTTAGTGTTAAAGCATTGATTTAACCAAAGCATACTCTATTACAGATCCCAAAGCTCCTAATAAGAAAAATCATCTCCTTGTTTATAATTTTAATTTAGGTAATTTTAAACTAAATGAAGTTGGAACTATTTTCACCCACGAGATATTATCAATGTTTAGTTATCATCCTAATTTAATAATGATTATTTGTATAATAAACTAAACCATCATTACTTCTAATAAAATGTTCCAATATCTTCATTGTATAATAGAGTATGTAATTGCCTCTTATCAACCTTACCGATAGCCGTTATAGGCATTTCATTTAGCTCAATGACTTTTTTCGGCATTTGATAACGAGCCACTTTACTACGCAGCCAAGTAAACAATGCTTCGTTAGATAAAACTTGGTTTTTTCCTAATATAATAAAAGCAACAAATCGTTGTCCAAATTCATCATCGTTGATGGGTATGACTGTGGCTTCTTCAATTGCTGGATGCTCTAGTAACTGTTGTTCAAGATCATAAGGATATGCATTTTCTCCTGCTGATACAATCATGTCATCTTTTCGACCTTGTAAATAAAAATATCCATGTTGATCTTTATACGCTAAATCACCTGTTGAGATCCATTTGTTAGCTTGTATCGACCATGCGCACTTAATCCATAATTCGCCTATTCCTTTAACTATTTCCTGCCCATCTTGCATTAATTTTATATGTAATCCGTTAATTGGGCGGCCAATACAACTGGGTTGTTTTTCTAAATCTTCAGGTGTGGCAATTGTACATATACCGGCCTCAGATGTACCATATAAATTAAATAGCATTGGCCCCAATTTATTTTGTGTTTCTTGAACAAGCGTTTCTGCTAAAGGTGAACCACCACTAATAATACATTTCAAACTTAGTAACTTGGTGTGATCATACTTAAGTAAACGACCTAGCATTAACGGAACTAAAGTAATAACCTCTATTTTATGTTTATCTAATAACTGACTAGCTTCTTGTGTTGTAAATTTTTTATGTAAAAAAATAGTAGAGCCGAGCAGTACAGCTATGCAAAATGTAGCAATACCAAACCCATGGTAAATTGGTGTTGCGATATAAATGCTTGAATACTGATTAAGTTTTAATTTTGTAAATAAAGCAGTAAAAGGAATGATAAATCCTTTAGCTTTTGTGCTGCGCCCCGCTATTTTAAAATTGCCTGTTGTGCCACTGGTTAATACAATGATTTTGGGAAAATGACACACTTTTCTTTTTTGTGTTGTTTTCATTAAACGACCATTTATTAATCGTTGAATAGAAGGAAAATTGTCGTGATAAGTTAATAGGTTATTTTCTTTCTGTAAAAATTTAATCTCTGGATCATGAATAATTAAGTCAAATGAATACGCTTCGTCTAGTTTTTTAAATTGTGTCGCAGACATCTGTGCATTTAATAAATAGATATCTGCGCCCAATACAGATAAAGCAAAGAGAGTGTGTGCTAAATAAATGTGGTTATAAGCCATCACTGCAATCTTCTGTTTAGCTTTAACACCATAAAAAGTAGCTAGTTGATCAGCTAAATGTTGTGATTGTTTATATAGGGTACAAAAATTAATATTATCTTTTTCATCTTGAAACGCAATTTTTTGTGGGTAAAACCGTTTGCTTATATAAAGCAACGTCATTAAATTGATGCCGACAACTTTTATTGCACAAATTAAATACCAAATTCCTCTAAAGGTTAATAAGTTACATTGATAGAGTATTTTTAAAGTCTTAATCATTTTTTATTCCGTAAATAATACTGTGTTATTTTTAACCATAATGGATATAATAAAACGGAAGTTAGTTGCGCCCATATACTCCACCAAGGCTTATAATATGTCTTACGGTTAATCAATAAGTTATTAATACGCATTGCAGCCTGTTCAGCGCGCATTGCTGGCGCTTGTTGATATGCTTTAGTTGGTGCTATCATTCTAGTCTTAACCAACGGCAAATAGGTGCTGGAAACGGTGATCTTGTTGATAGCAAGCTCACTACTGGCACAATTCAGCCATTGATCAAAAGCGGCTTTAGAAGCTTGATAAGCTGCCCAGTAGGGGGTTGGCGCTAATAATACATTAATTGCTGATACGTTAATAATTTGCCCTTTATTTTTTTGTAATTCAGGAATTAATGCTAAGCAAAGTTTCACTGGAGCAAAATAATTTAATTGCATTGTTCTTTGAAAATCATGGTATCTGTCTAATGATTGCATAATTGGACGACAGATAGATTTACCAGCATTATTAATAAAAATATCAATTGTAAATTGAGATAATATTTTTATAAACTCGTTAAGCTGTTGCTCATCGGATAAATTGACAGAAAAAACGTGCACCGTTGCTTTTTGACTGGTTATCTGTTGCTTTATCGTTTCTAGTTTTTCTGTTGTGCGCGCGACTAAAATGAGTCTACAATCAATGTCTGCTATCTGATAACAAAGCGCTTCACCGATACCAAAAGTAGCACCAGTAATCAACACGGTTTTATGATGTAATCGCTGGGTAAGGAGTGCTTTATTTACTTTTATAGGAGGAAATAGAATAAATTCCAAACATCGCTTTATCGCGTTCATTGTTTTTTTATTTTTCTCTTTAAACAATAAATACCGTGTAGAATAACATAGAATTTATTATTTATTACTCATAAATAGGCGACAGTCAAAACTGTAATTACCAGATTAGGTAGCAGTTTAAACTTAATCTAACAGACGCTAACGACTTATCAGAATTCATTTTAACAAAATGAGATCCTCGCCAAAAAATGAACCTATGTCACCTTTATGATATAACTAACAATCATAGGAGGACATTGTGGCCAAAAAATTTAGCGCACAAACTGGTGAAGTACCAATATATAAAGCAACATTTGTTACCATACCCATTATTGCTAGTCTGCCGTCACTTAGAAGTTAGCGTATCAGATTACTATACTTGGCTAAAACCTGAGCCTAAATCAACGGGGTTATTTGAGAATATCAAAGCACTTTATTGTTAACATAAATCCTGCTCAAGCACACCCAGCTTAGTACATGATATCAGGGACAAGGGCTAGGATATATCATAAAGAAAGATTAGCTGAGTATGATAAAAATCAGTCAGAAAAGGCATTGATTTTATTTGATTTTTTATTTTGTAACGCGATGAAAAATAATGGCATTACTCCTTTTGCTACAAGTCTATCATTATGATGTGCGGACTAATACATTAAGTATATTGATAAATATTTAGTTTGTCATTCACCCAAAATTCCTTATTTTGTCGTCAATTTCCTAAAGGAATATTATACCTAGTAGCCAATGAAACCAAATATTACAGTGCGGATTTTAAGCGATTAGTGTTACAGCATGGAATTAACTAAAGCATTATTCACCACCTATTATTTAAACGCTATACCAAATTTTTTGGCGAGGATCTGATTGGCTCACAGAAAAATTTAAGTGGCTATCGGCTTTGGTTAGGTTAAATGGTATAGAATCCTGAATAATTTTTACAAATAGATTCTAAAGTAAATATCCAAATCATAAATAATTTATGACAAAACATAATGTTTGCGTGAATTGATTTAAATAAAGTGTGCTTTTTTATAAAACAATTTTTGAAAAAAATATTGAATCTAGCACCATAACAGTATGAATATTCTTAATATGGATTATTATAATATTGAGTAAAAATTCGAGCATGTAGATATATATCAAATGCTTTGCCATACGGTAATGATGGCCAATGTCAAAACAATTGCAACGGTTTATCCTAAAGGATATTGTTAATGATTAATTTAATTATCTCCCCTGATTCTATTCGCGTATCAAAAAGTAAAATATCAACGCAAATATTCTCAAAAATATATTTTCAGATCGGGAACATTTTCTTTCCTGATGAACAATGGGATGATTTTACCGTAGTTATATTAAATTGGTGGTTAAAAGAAGCTTGTAAAATTCAGCAAAATAACATAACTCATTTTTACTTTATGGATGGACCTTTTTATTTTGAAGTTTTTTGTATTAATAAAATTTGTAAAATCAAATTTATAGATAATCGGTTTGATAAAAAAGAAGTCGTATATAGTGGTGAAATAGAATACACATCTTTACTGAATTTATTAAAGAAAAATGCAAATTTATTAATTCGAAGCTTACCTATGGATGCCGAAAAACTAAAAGATGTCATAGAATTAAAACAAAATTTAAAATTAATACAAACTCGATTCTGTAAATAAGTTTGTATTTTTGTCTATTTTTATATTTATCTTTGGTATCAACATATGCTTTTCTACTTTACGAAAATAATGTTATTGATTACGAAGATGAGATGTATCTAACATTGCAATTCAATAGATTGTCAATAATTGAGTGTGTCTTGATTTTTATCATTGGTTTAATGGAATACCCAAGTAGCTAAATATTAAGGTTAATACGATCGATAGCTTTACCATATTGGTAAAAAAATAAGATTTAAGCAATGATAATTGAGGCGTTCTCGATATTATAATTACAGTGAACACCTTATAATGTTTATTTTGATGCGGGCTATAAATGAAAATTAAACAACAAAAATTTGAAGTGAAATATTACTGGTCTCCAGATATCGGTGATCCTTGGCTGTGGCAGCCAGAAGATAATGCAGTTTTTTATTTATTAGAGATGAATATTGGTATTACTGGCGAGGATAATTCTGATATTTACTCAATCATTGTCGCAACTCCAGCAGGAGTACTCAATTTAAATAAGGACAGAATTCAACAGCCAAAACGATATAAAATTTTATTATTAAATCAATATGATTGGGATAAAGTTAGACAATCCATAGATGAAAAGCGGGCTTGTATAAAACCAGCTGATGGTACACCCGCTTTTGATAAGTTAGTGAGTGATTTTTATTGGGAATATGACGGTATGCCATAATCACCGCATTTTGTAATTGTGCATTTGCTAGTTAAAAGTGATGATTAATTTTATTACACAAATTGTGTAATCAATTAGCTATAATAAAGTTGCTTAAAGTTGCTTAAAGTTGCTTATTGTACATAACCTGTTTGGGATAGGTATACGTCTACAACTAGCTAGCAAGAAAATGCCAGCCTATTGTCAATAATGCTTTTATTATTGATTAATTCAAAGGATAGCAAAATGCCTTCATAATTAATGCCAAGGACAATTAATTGTTCATCGACTTTATAGTAGTAACGCATATGATCTTCATAAAGATGATCTTTAAGAATATAATTATGATTAAAGGTATCGGTTAAAATAAACGGGGATCCTAATTTAAACTCAAAGCCCAAGAAATTCAAAATTTGATTGGCTTTATCAAGTAAGAATATATTATCTATCACTTCATCAATTAATAAAACTTCAATATTATCGGCAATATAAAAAAACATAATTTGATAACCACAAATATCTGCTGTTCCTAGAATATCGGCATAGGCAAAATCTTTAATGGTATTATGTTGATCTGAATTAAAAAAATAATTGATATCAAGCGAGCTAAATTTATTTTTATTATACATATCCCAAACCTAAATTTTGTACAACCACATAACAATTTGGGGGGAGTAAAATTCGCTATGTGGTTGTAAATGAAGATTTTGATAATGAAGCGCAAACACTTCATCACCGCTCTACATTGGCACGCCAATTCATTATTAACGGATTGATGTTAAATTAGCTATGGCTTTGGTACAAGGTATCTAAAATAGAGCGTAATTGTTTGGCGTCTAATTGACCCGGTGCCGAAGCATGTTTGGCAGCGCCAAAGGTCATTGCTGAGCCAAATGTCGCACCAGCAATACGGCTCACCACACCCAGCCCAGCCATAGACATGGTAATAATGGGGGTAGTTGCGTATTGTTGGTTCATTTCGGTGGTTGCTGCAAGTAGCGTTAATACATCATCTGTTGTTTGTGGCATGACGGCAATTTTAGGAATGTCAGCGCCCAGTTCCTGCATTTTCCTTAATCGGTAGATAATATCACTTTTGGATGGTGTTTTTTCAAAATCATGGTTTGATGCGACAACAAATACCTGATTTTTGTGTGCAACGGCAATAATATCTTTTACATCATCATCACCAATAAATAGCTCAACATCAATAAGATCAATAAGCCCACTACACGCCATTTCTTTATTCAACTGAATATAAGATGCGAGTGGCCAAGGTTTAACCCCCCCTTCATTTGCGGTTCTAAACGTAAATAAAATCGGTTTATTAGGCAGTAAATCGGCTATGCTTTTAGCTGCTTGTTTTACGGCATTGATATTGTCAACTTGAGTAAAGTGATCAACACGCCACTCTAAAACGTCAAAATCAATAGATTGTAAAAACTTAACTTCATCAATTAATTCTGCTTGAGTCTTACCCACAATAGGCACAATAATTTTAGGCGCACCCAAACCGATCTCAAGTTCTTTTATGGTAATTGTTTTCATTTCATATTCCATTAGCTAGCAATTGCATTAATAGATGGTGATTTTATAACGCTTAACAATATTTATCACTGATTATCCATCATGAATAAAATCGTTAAAAAATTAGATTATTCATTAATCATTAAAACCCATTTGTTCTTTCACATATTCAATCGGTGCATCTTCACCCGTCCAAATTTTTATTTGAGCAGCACCTTGCCATAGCATCATGCCAATACCGTTTAATGTTCGGCAACCTTGTTGCTCCGCCATTTCTAATAGCTTGGTTTTTCGTGGGCTGTAAATGCAGTCGGTAACAATAAGATCAGGTCTTAACATCGTGGCATCAGTAATTAAGCTTTGCCCCTCTAACGGCTTCATCCCAACACCTGTTGCATTACAAAGCACAACACTATCTGCAATCTCTTTGCGTAATTGATCTTTATCGGCGAGATCGATAACACGCACATGGCATTGACTCGTTTGATTCAATTTTTTCGCAATGGCTTCTATCTTTGTATAGCATTCATCTTTTTGATTAAAGATGGTGATTGCTTTTACTCCATCAAGTGCTGCTTGCACAACAATGGCGGTTGCCGCACCGCCCGCTCCGAGAATGGTTATTTTTTTGCCTATCACATCAATATTGGCTTCTTTAAGCATACGCATGTAGCCCATTCCGTCTGTGTTATAGCCAGTTAACACACCATTATCATTGGAAATAGTATTACACGCGCCACTTAGTTCAACGGCCGGCGTTAACTTATCAAGGTACTGGCAGACAAGCTGCTTATTGGGCATTGATACCGCACTGCCACGCAAACCTAATGCCCTAAGCCCTTTAATTGCATCAGCAAGTTTTTCTTGATCAACTTCAAATGCTAAATAAACATAGGGAACATTCAATTTTGAATAAATCGTATTTTGCATTTGCGGGGATAAACTATGGCGAATAGGGTAGGCCATTAAACCGATTAATAAAAAATGTCCGTCGATATTATTTCTCATTAACAACGCTCCACAATAACTTGACTTTAATATAAAAGCTTTTATGCTTAAAATTACTTCAGTAACACAAATTTGGTTTTGTCTATTGCAAAACAGTGAGTATACACTATCAATTGCACTTTCAATACCTATCGCCTACAATAATAAGCTTTGCTTCTTAACTAAGAATCTATCTTATGAATACAATGCTTGATTTGTTCCCGTCAATAAATGCAGTTGTGGTTGCGGTAATTTGTATGTTAATTTTATCGCTTTGCCGTGTCCATGTTGTTATTAGCTTAATCATTGGGGCATTTGTTGGCGGTTTATTTAGCCATTTATCGTTAAAA
Source organism: Gilliamella sp. Nev3-1 (assembly GCF_001690435.1). Classification (NCBI taxonomy): domain Bacteria; kingdom Pseudomonadati; phylum Pseudomonadota; class Gammaproteobacteria; order Orbales; family Orbaceae; genus Gilliamella; species Gilliamella sp. Nev3-1. Next base: position 63,064 of record NZ_LZHN01000066.1, read on the forward strand.
GAAACCATTGATGCCTTTAACACAGGTATCAGCAATGGGGCAAATATTGCACTTTCTTATGCCATGCTAGGTGCATTTGCTGTGGCGATATCAAAATCTGGCTTACCAGAATTATTGGCAGATAAAGCGATTAAACAGCTGACATCAAGCGATGCTAAAAAACGTATCAAATGGATTTTGATTGTTATTATTGGGCTAGTAAGTATTTCCTCTCAAAATATAATTCCGATTCATATCGCCTTTATACCTCTTTTAATTCCGCCCCTATTATATGTTATGTCACGGCTACAGCTTGATAGAAGAATGATTGCGTGTATTATGACATTTGGATTAATTACTCCTTATATGTTTTTACCAGTTGGATTTGGCAATATCTTTTTGCATCAAATCTTATTAAAAAATATTACCGCATCTGGCATGGATGTAAGCCATGTTAATGTAATGCATGCCATGGCTATCCCTGCGTTAGGCATGTTTGTTGGCTTATTATGGGCTATCTTTGTTAGTTATCGTAAACCAAGAGAATATAAAATTATTCGTAGCGAAGCGAATCAAGGTGCTGTAAAAGAGGTGAATAAGCATTCACTTATTGTTTCATTATTGGCAATTGCGTTATCTTTTTCCGTTCAACTTTATACCGGCTCAATGATTTTAGGTGCCTTAATTGGTTTTATTTGCTTTATTGTATCGGGTTCGATTAAATGGGGCGAAGCGGATGGTGTTTTTACTGATGGTATCAAAATGATGGCAATGATCGGTTTTGTGATGATTTCAGCACAAGGCTTTGCCGAAGTATTAAAACAAACGCATGAAATTGAACCGCTTGTTATTAATAGTGCAGCTTTATTTGCAGGAAATAAAGTGATTGCTGCCTTTGTAATGATGCTAATTGGCTTGGTTATTACATTAGGGATTGGGTCTTCATTTTCAACCGTCCCAATCATTGCAGCTGTTTATGTGCCACTTTGTGTACAACTTGGTTTTTCACCGATTGCCACGGTATGTTTAATTGGCGCATCGGGTGCGATTGGTGATGCAGGATCACCACCATCAGATACTATTTTAGCGACATCATCTGGATTAAATAGTGATGGGCAACATGACCATATTCGAGACAGTGTTATCCCAACATTTACCCATTTTAATATTCCATTATTTATTGCTGGTTGGATTGGATCTTTAATTTTATAAACTAATCACAATAGATAAATTAAGGTTGTCATGATTTATGAATAAAAAATTACACCAAAATATACGAGCTGTTTGTGCGCAAGCTATTTTTAATGTATTAGAAGAAGGGCAATCATTAAGTGCCACACTGACTGCTTTGCATCACAAAATAGCGGATAAAGATCGAGCTCTAGTGCAAGAAATGTGTTTTGGTGTGATGCGAGTATTACCCGAGCTCAATTTCTATATCCATATCTTAATGAGTAAGGTTTTGACAGGTAAAAATAGGGTTTTGCACTATTTATTGTTAGTGGGTATTTACCAGATCCTTTATACACGTATTCCCGAACATGCCGCTGTTGGTGAAACAGTTGATGCTGTAAATACTTTGCAAAAAGCGCCATTAAAAGGATTAGTTAATGGCGTGTTACGTGAGTTTTTGCGCCAGCAAGCATCATTACAACAAAAATTTATGCAAGATGATAAGCAACAAAATAGCCGAACATTACACCCAAGTTGGTTATTGACTCGTATAAAGCAAGCTTACCCACAGCAGTGGCAAACAATTATTGATGCGAATAACCAAAAACCGCCAATGTGGTTGCGGGTTAACCAAAACCAATATTCAATTCAAGAATATCAACAACTGCTAGCAAAACAGCACGTTGAGTCAGAACCGCATGATCAATTACCTTGTGCATTGCGGTTATTGTCGCCCGTCAATGTCGCTAAATTACCTCATTTTGATGATGGTGCAGTGACAGTACAAGACTTGTCTGCTCAGTATGCTGCTTATTTATTAGCACCACAAAATGGTGAGCAAATTCTGGATCTTTGTGCTGCACCTGGTGGTAAAACCACGCATATTTTAGAGATAGCGCCAAAGGCACAAGTGTTAGCTGTGGATGTTGATGCAAACCGAGCCAAACGTATTGATGAAAATTTAACTCGTTTGAAACAGCATGCTGACGTCAAAGTTGGCGATGGTTTAACGCCAGAGCTGTGGTGTGAGGGGTGTTCGTTTGACCGTATTTTACTCGATGCGCCTTGCTCTGCAACAGGTGTTATTCGTCGTCATCCAGATATAAAATGGTTACGCAGGGACAGTGATATAGCGCAATTAACGGAATTACAACATGCTATTTTAAGTAAAATTTGGTCTTATTTAAAAACTGGTGGTATTTTGGTTTATGCCACTTGTTCAATTCTACCAGATGAAAATAAATTACAAATTGAGCGTTTTTTAAAAGAAAATGCCAACGCCGAGTTGCAAGGTGAATGTAAGCAATTTTTACCTAGTGACAATGGTGGTGATGGTTTCTTTTATGCGGTTTTAAAGAAAGTATAATTTACGTACATCTCATTGATTAAAATCTTATTGAGTAAACACTTTTTATTTTTAGCGTTGAGTTTTTAGCGTTTAGTTGCGACGTAGGTAAATACAGCCCATAAAATGTTAACTTTGGCTTTCATTTGCAAAAAAGTTTCTGATAATATGCGTTTGAGTATAAAAAAGATAAAGAAATGGCACAATCCTAACTTGGACAATCTTTAACAGTTATGGTAAATTTTGAGCCCGTTTTATGTTAGGAAGACTTTCTGATATGGCTTACACCCTCACCTATAATGATTTACCTGAAAATATCCAACGCTGGCAAGGTTTGCCACTTTCATTAAATGGCTGCGAAGTGGTGCCTTTAGATTATAATGCAGGTAAAACAGGTTGGATTATTTATGGCAAAAAGCTAAATAAAACAGTATTGTCAAAATTCCAAAATCAACTTGCTATGCCAATGGTAATTGTTTCATCTTGGAAAATAAAAACTTATCAGATTGTTCGTATTGCTGGAGTTATGCCTAAAAAAGCCAAGGCTATTTCATTAACATTAGGCATCGATGTATCGCCAATTGACAATTTACCTACACTCCATTCACCAGGATTATTGGTTATGGATATGGATTCAACGGCAATCAAAATTGAATGCATAGATGAGCTGGCTAAATTGTATGGTGTAGGTCAGCAAGTTGCGGCTGTGACTGAACAAGCAATGCATGGTGAGCTTGATTTTGCAACCAGTTTACGAAATCGGGTGGCAACTTTAAAAGGAGCGCATCAAGATCTTTTACAACAAGTAAAAGATAACTTACCGCTTACTCCTGGATTGACCTATTTAGTCAAAGAATTGCATAAAAAAAATTGGCATGTTGCTATTGCATCAGGAGGATTTACCTATTTTGCTGATCATTTAAAGCAGAAACTAAAATTAGCGGATGTTTATGCTAACGAATTAGAAGTCAAACATAATAAATTAACAGGCAAAGTAATTGGTCAAATTGTCGATGCAAAGTATAAAGCGCGAACTTTACAACAATTAGCGACATCACTCGATATACCTATTGAGCAAACGGTGGCTATTGGTGATGGCGCCAATGATTTAATGATGCTACGTATTGCAGGTTTAGGCGTTGCCTATCATGGAAAACCTAAAGTGGTTGAAAAGGCTAAAATTAGCATTAATTATGCAGATTTAACTGGATTATGGTGTATTTTATCAACCAGTTTATTAAGTGAAGGTTAGGAGATTAAATTGGCAAAAACCGTTAAACGTGCTTATGTTTGTAATGATTGTGGAGCAGATTATCCTCGTTGGCAAGGCCAGTGCAGTGCTTGTCATGCTTGGAATACCATTACTGAAGTTAGACTAGCAAGTACTTCAACGCGCAATGATCGATTAACGGGTTACGCAGGTAGCGGCGTTGGTCAAACAAAAATTCAAAAATTATCCGAAATCAGTTTAGAAGCGCTACCAAGATTTTCAACTGGTTTTTCCGAATTTGATCGTGTGCTTGGTGGGGGCGTTGTACCAGGTAGTGCGATTTTAATTGGCGGTAATCCTGGGGCAGGTAAAAGTACCTTATTACTACAAACCATGAGTAAGCTCTCATCACAAATGAATACGCTTTATGTGACGGGTGAAGAATCGCTTCAGCAAGTGGCCATGCGTGCACACCGATTAGGTTTACCTGCTGATAATCTCAATATGTTATCAGAAACCAGTATAGAACAAATTTGCTTATTGGCTGAGCAGTCGCAACCTAAATTAATGGTGATTGACTCTATACAAGTGATGCATCTTGCTGATATTCAATCCTCACCGGGGAGTGTTGCGCAGGTTCGAGAAACCGCCGCTTATTTAACGCGCTTTGCAAAAACAAAAGGTATTGCCATTATTATGGTTGGGCATGTGACGAAAGATGGCTCGCTAGCAGGGCCTAAAGTGCTTGAGCACTGCATTGACTGTTCCGTTTTATTAGATGGTGATGCTGATTCTCGTTTTAGAACATTGCGTAGCCATAAAAATCGGTTTGGGGCGGTAAATGAGTTAGGTGTGTTTGCGATGACCGAGCAAGGGCTTAAAGAAGTCAGCAATCCATCCGCCATCTTTTTAAGTCGTGGTGAGGAAATGCTGCCCGGCAGTTCGGTTATGGTATTGTGGGAAGGCACTCGCCCATTGCTGGTCGAAATCCAAGCATTGGTTGATCACTCGATGTATGGCAACCCAAGGCGTGTGACAGTAGGCCTTGATCAAAATAGGCTGGCATTATTGCTTGCAGTGTTACACAGGCATGGTGGATTACAAATGGCCGATCAAGATATTTTTGTGAATGTTGTTGGCGGCGTTAAAGTCACTGAAACTAGCGCTGATTTGGCATTGATTGCCGCATTAGTATCAAGTTTTCGTAATCGCCCATTACCACAAGATGTCGTTATTTTTGGCGAGATAGGTCTTGGTGGTGAAATTCGCCCCGTACCAAGTGGGCAAGAGCGTATTTCTGAAGCGGCTAAGCATGGCTTTAAAAAAGCGATTGTGCCTATAGCCAATATGCCTAAGAAGAAGCCCGAAAATATGCAGATTTTTGCCGTGAAAAAAGTGTCTGAAGCGCTAGATATTTTAGGTGATTTTTAAAAGCGATATAAATGATTAATAAAAAATTAACTATCAATCGATTAAATCACTCCGCCGATAATCGTATCGGCGGCAAGATAACATTTACACGCGATTAAATTACTCGCTAATATTCTTGTTAATAACAAATTTCATAACAAGGTTGATAGGCGCTTCCTCCTGGTAATTTCATTCGATCTTGTTTAATAAAACTACGTAATAAATTATCGAGTTGCTTCATGATTTCGGGATCACCTTGCAATTTGTATCGGCCATGCTTAGCAATTTCCTTCATACCGAATTCTTTTACATTACCCGCTACAATTCCCGAAAATGCTCGGCGTAAATCGGCTGCTAATAATTCAACAGGTTGATTTCGATGAAGATTTAATGAAGCCATATTGGCATGGGTTGGCTCAAAAGGGTGTTGTAGTGGTTCATCAATTTTTAGTAGCCAGTTAAATCCATAAGCATCACCTGTTTTTAAACGAGAAGATTTAACATGCTTAACACCCTCTTTCATAATACGAGCCACTTGTTCAGGTGAGTCGATCACGATTTGGTATAATTTCGTTGCCTCATCACCTAATGTACTACGAATAAAATTATCAATAGCAGTAAAATACTCCTCACACTCTTTAGGCCCCGTTAATATCAACGGTAATGTTTGATGTTTATTGGCTGGATTTAATAAAATACCAAGAATATAAAGTAACTCTTCGGCTGTTCCTGGGCCTCCAGGAAATATGATAATACCATGCGCCATACGTACAAAAGCTTCAAGGCGTTTTTCGATATCAGGCATAATAATCAGTTCATTTACTAATGCATTAGGTGGCTCGGCTGCAATAATTGAAGGTTCAGTCATGCCAATAAAGCGACTTTCTTTATAACGTTGCTGAGCATGACCAACCGCTGCGCCTTTCATCGGGGCTTCCATCACACCCGGCCCACAACCAGTACAAATGTTCAGCTCGCGCAAACCCAGTTGCATACCGACTTGTCGTGCATAATAGTATTCATTTTCGTTAATTGAATGCCCACCCCAACAGACAACCAGATTAGGCTCTTCACCCACATGTAGCGCATTGGCATTGCGCAAAATTGAGAAAACAAGGTTTGTGATATAAAACGAATGATCTCTTTCAAATTTGATATTAGAGATAAGTTCTTTAATGGCACTGATTTGGCTATTTAAAAAAAGAATATCGCGCAGCACGGCAAAAAGGTTTGCTTGGATTGAACGAATAATTCGCCCATCAACAAAGGCACTTTCAGGTGCATTAATGAGCTCTAATTTTACGCCACGTTCTTTACTAATGACATTAATTTCAAAAGACTTAAATCTATCTAGCAAATCTTTAGTATTATCGGTTTTACTACCTGCATTGAGTGTTGCTAGCGAACAGTTTCTATATAATTGATAAAGCTCACTATTGGCAGATTTTTTTAGAATATCGACTTCAGCTTGAGCAAGCAAATCCATTGATCCTAAAGGGCTAATATGGGTTATCATCACAACCTCCATTTGATGGTTTTATCAGCAAACGGAGTATTATATACTTAAACTGATTGAATAAGTAAAGTAGATCAATTTAATTAATTCAATACATTGTTTTTAATTAATAATTTTGAATAAGCGTTCAGAATTGATCAATCTATTTTTTAGTAAGATATTAAATGAATTAATTTTTATTGTTGTTGATAATTTAATCATAATATAAAATTATTTACCATTATACTTATGGAACTCAACAAGGGGTAGAGTTAATGAGGAATGATTTTTACTTATTACAAGGAACTGTAAGCTGTTTACAATTAGATGAAAATTCGCAACAAACTGACGCTAAGCTGACGGCGACGGATCGAATGGAAAAAGATCTTTATGCCGTGATTTGTTCAATTATTGCATTTATTTGCTTTTTTATTTGTTGCCGCCCGCCTTTAAGGGGGCAATACTTTTGTTGCCATATCGGCAATAAAAAAGTAGAGGGAAGGCTTAACACGATTGGTTTTAATGAGGGTGATTATGTTGAAATGCTTGTTAAGCCAAAAAAAAATGATGTTTACCAACCTTATGCTGTACGAATTCCAAGACAACATGCGATAATTTTTCCGCAAGATATTGGTTTAACAACGTTCGCACTTTTAAAAATTAGTTTTATTTTGATGACGATATTTGCCGTTATTACCCTGCTTTTTTTGTTAATTTTTGAATTATTTAACGGTTGTTCATTAAATTATATTTTAAACATATTTAAATATTGTTTTTGGGGCTGGATCATTGCAATTATTGCTGTTTTTTTTATAAGTGGAGGTGGATACTCTTTTTTTTCCAATCAAATTTATGCCTGCTTTGGGTATAATAAACCGTGGAAGTATGATTCTGCAAAAGAAAAGGAACGCTTTAAGGAGCTGTATCGAAGCAATGATCCTGAAATATTTAACGACCCACAGACCCCTGACTTTGAAAAGTTCGAAAAATTTAAAGCATTAACATATTACTACTGTAGAACGCCAATTTTACCTAATTGGGTTAAAATTATTGATGAGCTAAACAAAAAATAACAAATAATCAAATTGATAGATATAAGGAATAAAAATATGGAACAGAATATAGGCGATAGTCATTATTACCAAATCATTACTGGTTATATTACTGATCTAAAGATCTATGACACGCAAGAAAGTTATCTTAATGCTCGCAAACTAGCTGGACGGCCTGATATCAATGTATTAACAGTGGGGCATTTAGATTTAGTTTCTATGGCTAATCAAATGAGAATAAATTCAGCAAAAATCAAAAATATTGATTACGACACAGCCGATATTGAACAGTATTTTTGCTGCAAATTAGGTGATAAGGTGATTGAAGGCGCATTTTGTCGAATATTTTTTAATGAGGGCGACTACGTAGAGGTAGTTGTTGATCCACTAGCAGGTGGAACCTATTTTGCTTATGCATTACGCCGTCCTGCCGATAAGCTTTTATGGTTACATCCTTATGCAACAGAGGGAACAGAAGCTGGCAATAACAAGCTGCATATGCCTATTTTACCGCTTATTTTCCTTATTGGTGCTGGAGGGTTGGGGGTATTTATTATCTTTTATTTTGTAGTAATGGCCTTTTCTAAAAATGATTTTTCGCTACTTCTTATGGCTGCTATGGGATTACTCTTTCTTTTACCTGCTTATCTAGTCTTTTCTGCATTAAAAAAATCAAATTCCGGTTCTGCTATTGCTGATAAGATTTTTGCGACTTTGGGGTATAGTGATCCTAAAGCGTTTGATATTGAGAAAGAATATCATATTTTTAGTGACAAATTATTCGATTTATATAAACAGTATTGTGAAAATCACGAGGGATCTTCTATGATTGATGAAGATGCATATAATGAGTTTATTGATCATTATATACATCAGCAATCAGAAGATGATTCTCAGGACGATATATTACTAAAACAATATTTACGCCAGACAAAAAAAATAGACGGGATTCAATGGGCATTCTTTTATCTTAATACGCCAACTATTCCTAGCTATATTAACGTTATTCATACCGAAAATCACAACGACAGCCATGGACAATAATGGTTTTAGTTGTTGAGTGTTTTATTCAGCTCTGGAAACACAAACACGGGCAAAATCCCGTGTTTGTTGTTATTTGGTTTTATAGCAGTATACAATTTTCAAGCAATTTTTGCTCATCATTATAGCTCGAAAAAATTATACTTGCTGGGTTATCATCATATTTGAACGATACAATGCATTTAAATATGACTGTTTGACCTTTAGAACTATAAGATTTTTGACGTGTATCATAAATTTTGCCACTTTTTCCTTGATAGGGAAAAAGGTTGAATGGAAAGATAATTTTCCTGCCATAAATGATATTCGCCACCTAGAGGCTGTTCATAATGGTATGTGCCTATCCTTAGGGTTTCTTGTTTTTACTTGCTCATCGTTGATAGGTGAATGGCGCGCTGATTTAATTGCACGATTTATTGATAGTTAATTAGTTTTATATAAACACGCTGTTATTGAAAACATCTGCTATGCGACAACTTAAACACTATTCCTTGGTTTTTACCAGTTGTTGATCATAATCATATAATATGACCAATGAATTAAATAAACCGCATAAAATAGCATAAATTAACATAATGTAAATTTATTCATAACAAATAAAATATTAGGTATATATAAATATTTTGCTTATTAATACCTTGTCTATAAGTAAGCCTTTATTGTTGGGTACCTAGGTCGCTTGCAAAGGTTAATTTGTTCATAGTCAAAAAATAATGCCTATGTTAGACTGAGCCAAACTCTGAAGCTCTTTTACCTAAGTGATTTTTCATAAGGTGAATTAGCCGCGGTATAGCGCAGAAATGGCTATGCTTCCCGATTTGGATAAGGTGTTTAATGTATATATGCAATTAGTTGATTATTATCAGCGTCGATTTCAATATCTGCGTTTGTCGATTACTGAGCTGTGTAATTTCCAGTGTCAATATTGTTTACCTTATGGTTATCAATCCAAGAAAGGGCATAATTTTTTGTCACTCAGTGAAATTGATCATGTTGTGGCAACATTTACTGAACTTGGGGTAAGCAAAATTCGCTTAACGGGTGGCGAGCCGACTTTACGTCGTGATTTTGTGGATATTTTGTCGCTCATTTCTTCTTACTCTAGTGTTAAAGAGCTGGCCATTACCACTAATGGCTCACGTTTATTAAAAAATATTCATCACTGGCATCAAGCAGGTTTAAATGCAATTAATATTAGTATTGATAGCTTTTCTCCGCATTTATTTAAATTAATTACGGGTCAAGATAAACTTAAAGAATTAATGCAATGTGTCGAAAAATCGTTAGAAGTAGGTATTAAAAAAGTCAAAATTAATACGGTGTTAATGAAAAGCATGAACGATAATTTAGATGATTATTTGTCATGGATTAAAGATAAACCCGTAGAATTACGTTTTATTGAACTTATGGAAACAGGTGAAAGTAGCGATATATTTAATCGTTATCACTTGTCTGGTCATGTTATTGAGGCACAGTTAATTGCACAGGGTTGGCAGTTGCAACTCAAAAATCCACTATCAGGCCCAGCTAAAGTTTATGCTCATAGCGATTATCAAGGTAAAATTGGGCTAATTATGCCGTATTCAAAAGATTTTTGTAAAAGTTGTAATCGGTTGCGTGTATCATCAATTGGTAAATTGCATTATTGCTTATTTGGTGAGGCCGCGGTTGATTTGCGTGATTTACTTCAAAATTCAGCGCAAAAACAACAACTTATAACACGCATCTTTGCTTCGTTAAAAATAAAACCAGAAAAGCATTTATTACATGTGCATAATGTCGGTATGACTGGTAATTTATCTTATATTGGTGGGTAACTGGGTATTTTGTTTGGGTATTTTCGCAATTTGCCAATGCTGTATTGCCCAATCTAAAAGTTGCTGTTGTGTGGCATCTTGCCAGTCTTTTGGTAGGCATTGCCCTAAAAATTGCAGAGCGAGCGCCGTTAATGATTTGCTATTATTTAGCTCAATGGGCTTTGCATGGTTTTGTTTAGAAAGCTTATTGCCGTTGTTATCTAGTGCTAGTGGTAAATGGCAATAGCTTGGCAGAGAAAAGCCAAAAAGCTTATAGAGTGAAATTTGTTTAGCGGTAACAGGTAAAAGATCGGCTCCGCGCACAATTTCGGTAATTCCTTGTTTATGATCATCTAACACTACCACTAAGTTATATGCAAATAGACCATCTTTACGGTGAATAATGAAATCTTCTTGTGCACTAGCTGTTTCTACTGTTTGCAAGCCACGAATTTTATCTGTAAATTCAGAAATAGGGTGGTTTTGTTTTAGACGAATAGCCAACTGAGATTGGTTAATCTTTAAATGCCTATGGCGACAATAACCGTCATAATGCCCGTTAGGCAATTTTTGTACCCGTTGCCTTGTACAATCACAATAATAGGCCTGATGATGACTCAATAGCGATTGTAATACTGCTTGATAACGTTCGTGGCAAGCCGATTGATATAATACGTTATCATCCCAAAATAAATGAAATGTTTCTAAAGTCTTTAAAATGAGAGATGATGCGCCTTTAACTTCTCGTGGTGGGTCGATATCTTCAATACGAACTAGCCATTTGCCATGGCAAGATTTAGCCTGTAAATAGCTACCAAGCGCTGTCACCAATGAACCAAAATGTAATGGTCCTGATGGTGACGGGGCAAAACGACCAATATAACGCGTAGGCATATCGGGTTGAATGGTGGTGATAGTTAGGAACGTAGCAATTACTTGCCCATTTGTTTTTCGCGAAGTTCTGCAAGTGTTTTACAATCGATACATAAATCGGCCGTTGGTCTTGCTTCTAGGCGGCGAATCCCGATTTCCACACCACATGATTCACAATAACCGAAATCATCTATTTCGATTTTCTTTAATGTTTTTTCAATTTTTTTGATGAGCCTTCTTTCTCTGTCGCGTGCACGTAGTTCAAGACTGAACTCTTCTTCTTGCGTTGCTCGGTCAGCAGGATCTGGAAAGTTCGCCGCTTCGTCTTGCATGTGCGAAACGGTTTTACCCATTTCATCTTTTAGTTGTGCAAGCCAAGCTTCTAAAATAAGCTTAAAATGTTTCAATTGCTTAGGATTCATGTACTCCTCACCTTTTGCCTCTTTATAAGGCTCAAGCCCAGCAACTGAAAGCAGGCTAAGTGAAGATGTGTTTGCTTTTTGTTCTTTTTTCACAGCAATCCCCTTAAGTGCAGATTATTTAAAAGCGCTAAACTATAGCAATAATTCAGCCTTTGGCAAATTTTTTTTATCATTTTTTTGCTTAAAACTAAATAAAATAATACAACTATATGTTATTAATTAAGATAATTACTTATCCCATTTCGTTAGTTCATTTTTAGGGCATCGAGTTACTAAGTCATATAATTTATCGTTATCGGGTAGAATCAGTTCTGGGCTGATGTCAAATAGTGGATAGAGTACAAATTCTCTATTTTTCATATGGTAATGAGGGATAGTTAGCCTTTCACTGTTAATGACTAAATCATCATAAAGCAAAATATCTAAATCTAAGGTTCTTGCGCCCCAGCGGTTGTCTTTACGCACACGACCTTGCGCTTTTTCAATTGTTTGTAGCTCGTCAAGTAGTTCAATAGGGGATAAATTCGTTGTCAGTTTTATTACTGCATTCAGATAGTCATTCTGATTTTGTGGTCCAAGAGGTTTGCTTCGATAAAAAGGTGAAATATCCGCTATTTTTGTGTTTGGCAACTGTTTTAATGCAACAATTGCACGATTGGCTTGTGCTAATGGATCTTCAAGGTTGCTGCCTAAAGCAATATAACAAGTTGACATAGTTGCGCTAATTTTCGATTTCAATTGAATGAGGCTATTTTAGCATATAATGTAATAGGCAAACATGATTATATAAATAGATTAATACTTATTGTTTCTGGCTTCGAGTTATTAAAATTTAATCATATCATCTTTAGCTTATTATTTATTGTTCACTATTTTACTTGTGGTAAAGTAAACCCAATTATCAAATCGCTATTGCATTTATTGAGAATGAAAATGAATTTAGGGCAACAATTAAGTTTTTTAATAAAAAACACACCAATAATTCGTGATCCCCAAGTTATTAATTGTGCGATTAATGGGGTAACAGATTATTTTGCTTGTAGTTTGCAAGCTTGCCATGAAGATGACGTTCAGAAATTGCTAGCGTGGGTAGCAGATGAGGGGGGAAATGCTAGAGCGTGGTTAATCGGCCAAAAGAAGTTAGTTACCGCAAGGCAAGCAGCACTTTTTAATGGCTTTCAAGCGCATTGTTTAGATTATGATGATGTACATTCAGATGTTCGAGGGCATCCTTCATCGGTCATTTTGTCGGCACTTATTGCCAGCGTTCGATTAGATAATGTTAAGCAAAAGATTGATGGGCGGCGTTTTTTGACTGCTTATGTTATTGGTGTTGAGGTGATGGCTCGCTTAGGTAAAAGCGTTAATCCTGAGCATTACGAAAAAGGTTGGCATGCAACCATTACTTTGGGGGGGATCGCGGCAACGGCTGCGATTTGTTACCTTTATGATGAACCGTTTTTATCGCAAGCTTTAGCTTTGTCAGCAACTCAAGCTTCGGGGATGCGTTTGTTAATGGGCACGCCAATTAAGTTTTTGCATGCAGGCTTAGCCGCTCAACATGCCATTCAGTCCGTTGAATGGTTAAGAGTTGGTATAGATGCCGATCAGAATTTTTTAGACGATAAATTAGGTTTTTTGGCTATTTATGGGCAAGGTAATACACATTTTGATTTAAGTCATTGGGGGGATGTTTGGAAGATTGTTGAACCTGGTTTATGGTTTAAAAATTATTCTTATTGTTCAGCGGCGGCTTATGTTGCCGATGCGGGGCAATTATTATATAAAGATCCTGATTTTAATCTTGATAATGTTAGTGATATTACGATTTATTTTGTGCCATCAAATAGCGATGCAGCATTGATATATAAAATACCTTCATTAGCGCAACAAGGGCGTTTTTCGGCTGAATATATTTTGGCTTTAACCTTGTTAGGATTACCGCTAAGTTTCGAGCAGTTTTCTTCAAAACCTATTCCTTATGAAATCAAACAGTTGATGCAAAAGATGACGCGCAGTTATCAAATACAGCTTGCGCCACATCCTGATGCTTATAATGGACGTTATGTGATTATTGATATTGGTCTCAAAAACGGTAAAAAAATAAGCCAACGTGTTGATATTCCTAAAGGCTCACCTAAAAATCCATATAGCCAGAGTGAGATGTCGTTAAAGTTACTTTCCGCAGTTAAAGATAAATCGAAAACAGCACGGTTATTAACAGATATTCAGCAACTGGCAACAGGTTTGGATCTTCGCCAATTTTTATTATCTTATTCTTTTACGCTTTAATTTTCATATGTTAATCAGCAAGGCAATTTAATCACTAGTACAATTTAATCATCAATACAATGAGTTAAAGTCGTTGTGGCTATTGTTCAAATTTCGAAGTCAATTTCATCTGTTAGCTGGCGTAAAAAACGTTGTGTAATTTTATGTTGTGGGTTGTCTATGACTGATTTTGCTGGTCCTTCTTCCACAATCACGCCATCAGCCATAAAGATAACGCGGTCTGCAACGTACTTGGCAAATTCCATTTCGTGCGTCACGATAATCATAGAGGTTCGTTCTTTTGCCAGCTGTAGCATGACTTGTAAAACTTCGTGTACTCGTTCAGGATCGAGCGCAGAAGTGGGCTCATCAAATAATAGTACTTTGGGTTTGACTGCCAGTGCTCTTGCAATCGCGATGCGCTGTTGCTGGCCACCAGATAAGGTAATGGGATATTGTTTGGCATAAGGTAACATACCAACGCGCTTTAATAATGATAAGCCGAGTTTTTCCACTTCTTTTTTATCTATCTTTTGCCCAACAATAAGCGGGTAGGTAATATTTTCTAACGCTGTTTTATTTTTAAATAAATTGTAGTGTTGAAAGACCATTGCTGATTGTTTGCGTAAATTGGCTTCTTCTTTATGACTATAATGTTTCGCATCAAGCCTTGCTGAGCCAATTTGAATTGTGCCATTATTCGGTTTTTCTAATAAATTTAAACAACGTAATAAGGTGGATTTGCCAGATCCTGAAGGACCAATAATCGCAACTACTTCACCTTGCTTGATATTTAAGTTGATTTCTTTTAAAACTTCATTATTAGCAAAACGTTTAGATAAATGCGATACTGTAATCATAACATTCTCCTTAACGATGATATGGCGCAGAAAGTTTTTGTTCTAACTGTTTTTGTATCCATGAATAAATAACAACAGTAAGCCAGTAAATAATGCCAACAGCTAAATAGGTTTCAAAGTAGAGAAAAGAATTAGCGGTTAACATTTTTCCTGCTGCTAATAGCTCTTGAACGCCAACAAAAAAGGCGACAGAGGAATCTTTAAGTAATGATATAAACATGTTTCCTGTGTTTGGTAAGGCATTAATCATGGCTTGCGGAAGAATAATGCCTCTGTAGACTTGCATTTTACTTAACCCAACCGTTAGCCCCGCTTCTTTCTGCCCGTGATCAACTGACTCTAAGCTTGCTCTAAAAATTTCGGCTAAATAGGATGAGTACTTTAAGCTGAAACAGATAATTGCAGCGGTAGTTGCGCCCATTTGTTTTAAAATAGGAAAAATTTGCGGTAGACCATAATAAATAATAAAGAGTAAAACAACAGATGGTATGCCACGAAACAGTGAAATAAATAGTGCAAAAATAGAATCGATAATGATTATTTTGTTGTTGCGTAATAGCGCAATGGCTAGCCCTAATATAATGGCAATCGTAATCGATACAATGGTAATAAAAAGTGTAACGGGCAGATAAGGTAAGATCTGCGGAAATACACTTAAGAAATAATTTACATTAAAATTCATGATGTAATATCTTCACCAAAATATTTAATTGAAAGATTTTTCAATGTACCATTGGCACGTAGCTTTTCGATGGCTTGATTGAATTTTTCACGTAGCGCTTGACCTTTTTCGTCTTTACTAAATGGGAAAGCAACCTGCTCAATAGTAATTGGCTCTCCAACTAATTTGAACGGTAGATTTTTACGTTTAATTTCAGCAAGTAAAATAGGTTTAGAATTGACATAACCATCAACCCGTTGGTATTCCGTATCATACATTGCGCCATCACGGGTTTCGTAGGTTTTGATAGTTACGTTGTTATTAGGGAAAGCTTTTTTTAGGTTATTAATATGATTCGATCCTAGCACACCAGCAATAGTTTTATTTTTAAAATCAGATAGCTTATTAATATCTTTGTTATCTTTATGGGTTACAATCTGGCTACCGTAAAAGCTATAGGTGTTGGAAAAGTCATATTTATCTTGACGGGCTGGTGTTATGGCAACCGCATTTGCAACGGTATCTAAGCGCCCTGAATCAAATTGCCCCATTAAACCGCCAAATTCAGCAATCACCCATTCGACTTGATAACCTAGTTCTTGAGCAATGGCTTGAGTTACTTCAACATCAAATCCCACTAATTTGTCATCTTGTTTATAACCATTTGGATAGCTTTGTCCTGTAGATCCAACTTTAATGATATTTTGCTTTGTTACTTGGTCGTTGGATTTATTATCACAACCAATTAAGGCTAGACTGGTTAATAAAATAGCGGATAATAACGTACTTATTTTTTTCATGCTTTATTACTCCTTTGTTTCCATTGGGTATAGCTTTTATGGTTTAAGATTTTTTCAAAATAGAAGGTCGTATGATCGGGCGTTAAATCTGCTTGCCCTATTTTTTTATAACCTTTATTTATATAAGTTTGTACAAGCCATGGATGATTTGCTGCGGTACCTAAAGTCACCGCAGGTAATTTGAGTTGATTAATCAGGATTTGCTGTTCAACAAAGTTCCATAATGTATTTCCATACCCTTTACCTTTATATTGAGGATCGGTTGCAAACCAACCTAAATGCGGTAACCCATAAGGTCCAGGATTATTTCCCCATGGAAAGCGAATACTTAACGTGGATAGTAGCTGTCCCTCTTTCTCAAATAGATACACCGCATTAGATTCAATATGCTCAGCAATTTGTGATTGATTGGCGGTTGCAGCTGCAAAATGAATGCCTAATTTAGTCGTGGCATGATAAGCACGATGTAATAGTGTTTGATAAGCTGGAATGTCATTATGAGTCATTAAGCGAAAACTCATGCTAACACTCCACAATGCTCAGCATATTTAATCACTTGTTCTACTTTTTCAGGAGCAGAGCCGAGATAGTTAATAGGATCAAGCCAAGCATCAAGTTCAGATTCGGTAAACTCGTTGTTCAAGTTTGGATCTTCTAATAGGATGTCTTTAAATGGTCGATTTTGTTCAAATGCTTTCATTGCACTTTGGTAAACTAAATGGTGCGCAGTCTGTTTGCCTAATCGTTTACCTATTTCAAACATGACTTTTTCAGACAGCAGTAAGCCATTTTGTAGTTGTAAATTAGTTATCATGCGATCAGCGTTAACTTTTAGACCTTTTAGTACAGTTAATGCGATTTGTAATTGGGCTGAAATATAAAGGTTTATTTCAGGTAGTGCTATCCACTCTGCTCGCCAGCTCATGGCATCACGCTCATGTTCAACTTTCATTGATTCATGAATTAGCGCAACACTTTTTAAAAGTGGCGCCGTTAGGCTGGCTAATCCTTCTAATGCTGCTGGATTGCGTTTATGTGGCATGGTTGTTGATCCAATTTTTCCTTCAGAAAAAGGCTCTTCGATTTCGTTAATTTCGGTACGCATTAAGTTGTAAAATTCATTTCCAATTTTTCCTAATGTGCCACTGATTAGTGCTATTACCGATGAGTATTCAGAAAAACGGTCTCGTGCCGCTTGCCAGCCAATGTTAGGGGTATTAAGTCCGAGTAAAGTTAAAGCGCGTGATTCAACTTGTGGTCCTAATTTGCCTATTGATGCATAAGTGCAAATTGCTCCACTAATATTGCCGACTAATACCCGTTGTTTGATTTCGGTTAAACGTTGTAAGTGTCGAATAAATTCATCTAGCCACACCGCAAGTTTAAATCCAAAAGTTGTAGGTAGTGCTTGCATGCCATGAGTTCGCCCAACCATAGGTAAATATTGGTATTGTTTGGCTAAACGTTTTAGCTCAAGTGCCACCAGTTTAGTGTCTCGCTCAATGACAGTAAAAGACTGTTTTAATTGTAAAACGGTTGCTGTGTCGACAATATCTTGTGTGGTTGCACCGTAATGGATATATTGGCCTGCCTCGCCAACTTGTTTTTGTAGTGCATTAATTGTCGACATTAATGAGTGTTTCGCTTTTGCTGCTTCTTCAGCAATTTGATCAATTGATAGTTTTGAAGCATCGGCATTAGCAATGATTGAGTTGGCCGCTTCAATTGGAATAACACCTAGCTCGCCTTCAGCTTTGGCTAAAGCAACTTCGACATCCACTTGCCTTTTCAAGCGATTTGTTTCCGACCAAATGGAACGCATTTCACTAGTGCCGAAGTTATTTCCCAAAATTAAAAAATCCAAAACATGTGACGCCACGACATTACCCTTAATCATTGTTATTACGTTATTAAGCAATTATTAGTAATTATTGAGTTATCGTCTAATAATCAGTTTGTATATAGATATAACTAAATAGAATAAATGCATGAAATAGTTTATAAGAAAGCGGTTTTTTGCGCTAAATAACGCTAGTTTATTAAGCTATGTTTCGTATAAAAACAATCAAAAACTTCAATAAAATCAATGGGTTTTCTGAATGATTTTTAAAGGTAGGATGATGTTGAATTTAAACGAATAAATAGAAACACTCACCATTGGAGTGCTTCTAGTGTTATGGTATAAAAAGTCGTGTTAATAATCTATTTGCTTATTAGCGGTATTAAAGCACTTCTACAATGGATTCACAAAGCCTAGACATGTTATCTAATGTCATCCCTGCTACATTAATCCGTCCTGAATTAACAATGTATATGCCATAATCGTCACGCAATTTAAGTACTTGTTCTTCATTTAAACCACTGAACGAGAACATACCATTTTGTTTAGCAATAAAACTAAAATCTTGATTTGCCCCTTTGTCTTGCAGTGTTTTGACAAATAATTGACGCATGCGGTGAATGCGTTGACGCATATTAGTTAGTTCGTCAATCCATTCTTCTTTTAATTCCTCATTATTTAAAATATAAGAAACAATTTTAGCGCCATGTGCCGGTGGGTTAGAATAATTGGCTCGAATAATGGTTTTGACTTGGCTAAAGGCGCGCTCGGCAATTTCAGTATTTGCGGCAATGAGCGTGAAGGCTCCAACGCGCTCGTTATATAAGCCGAAATTTTTAGAATATGAGCTAGCAATAAGGAGTTCAGGGTGATGATTAGCAAATAATCGTAGTCCATAGACGTCTTCTTCTATACCTTGCCCCAAGCCTTGATAAGCTAAGTCAAATAGGGGTAACCAACCATTTTTTATGGCTAAATCTGAGATGGCTTGCCACTGTTCTGGTGTTGGATCGATGCCTGTTGGGTTATGACAGCAACCGTGGAATAATACTGCTTCGCCAGCGGCAACTTGGTTTAAGCTATTTATCAGGGCATCAAAGTCAAGTGTGTGTGTTTGTGCATTGTAATAATGGTATTCGCGCACTTCAAGGCCAGCAGTTTGAAATACACTACGATGATTGGGCCAAGTCGGATTGCTGACCCAAACACGTTTTACTTTGGTTCGGCGAGCTAAAAAATCTGCCATTATACGTAAAGCGCCAGTACCGCCCGGTGCTTGTGCTGTTCTTGCTCGTTCGTTTTCAGATCCAAAAAGCAAAATTTGCGTTACAGTATTGAATGCTTTAATACCATCAATAGGTGAGTAGCTTTTGGTGGTTTCGTCATTTAATAAAAAATGTTCCGCTTTTTTTACACTTTCTAAAATAGGTGTTTGGGTTGTTTCGTCTTTATAAACACCGACACTTAAATTAATTTTATTGGTGCGTTCATCTCTATTATAAAGATCGGCCAGTCCTAAAATAGGATCTGCCGGCGCTGCTGTTAAATATTCAAACATAATTCACCTATCTGATCTAATGACATTTAACGCATTATATACACATTATTTTATAAGATACAATTTTGATAGCATTTACGATTGCTATTGATATAGACATATATTGCGCTATTGTTGAGCGGTATTAGCTTAACAAGTAACAATTAGTTTACTTAAAAAAGTGGTTAAATCATGAGCTAGAATGGTGAATTGACCTGTAATTAGATCTTCTTTTACCACTTCGCCAGTTAAATTATTTATTGCAATAATTTCGGTATTTTCATCTGTTGATGCGATAAAAGTAGTTGGTGTTCGTTTTAATTTTTTTTGTTGGGATAAATGGGCTATTAAATTTTGCTCTAAATTGGAAAAATCATCATCATTCCATGCTTGGATTAAGGTTAAGTGGATGTTATGCAATTTAGCCGTCATATTGGCTGCATATTGTGTACCATAGAATATATGTGCGTTAGGATGTAAAGTAATGCCAACAATTTGCTCAGCAATAGCAAGATCTCTTGGTGGCTTTAATAAAAAGGGTTGCCAAAATACGGTGAGATTTTCAGTTTTTAAAATACAAGGCGAAGGTATAGCATGCAGTTCTTCACTTTGCGGTGCGTAACTGAATTGGTTAACCCAGCGAGCGGTAAAATTAAGCAAGGCGATTTTATCGGTGGTGTTCATAAACAACCCTATTTGGTATTTAAATTATTATCTAATTATACTAATTAAGTTTTGTTATGCATAATTGCTTCAATGTTTTATTTTTTGTTAAATGTTTAATTAATTAATAAAACAAAAAAGTGTAAAGAAGTTTTGGTGAACAATACGTTTCAGTATAAAAAGTTAAGGAAATCAAATTAATTATTTATAATGAGGTAACATAGTTAAAAATAAGCAAAAAATAAATCTTTAACTGTTTATAAAATAGCGAATTTAATTTTCTTGCTATCCTTGGCTGAAACGTTAATAATAGTGGCGGGTAGTTTTATCCTTGTAATGCAGCAATGGCGTTAGACATTACAGTTTGTCAAAATAAAATAGCGTAAGTAGAATCATTATAATGAGATAATATGTTTATTTTAAACAATTGCAGAAAGATTAAGTTTGTTTGCTAAAACCAGTGAAATATTCAGGTTTGCAAATTAACCATATTGATAGCGTCAATAAATTATATACTTAGCATTTTACAAAGCGTTGTGTCTGGTGCGCTATGTTGATGCTGTGTAAGCGGTATCGGGTTCACATAAAATAATAACAAAAATAACATAAATAAAATAATGAATGCCGTATACAAATATTTAGTTAAGTACCATTATTCATCATTGTTAAAATAATCACTTATCAATAATAAGATTCTACCTACAGTTAATTAAGATTAATGAAGAGTGTAGAATAATGAAAAGAATGCTAATCAACGCAACCCAGCAAGAAGAGTTGCGTGTTGCGCTTGTTGATGGCCAACGCTTGTATGATTTAGATATCGAAAGCCTTGGACATGAACAAAAAAAAGCGAATATTTATAAAGGTAAAATCACTAAAATTAACCCAAGTTTAGAAGCTGCGTTCGTTTCTTATGGTGGTGAGCGCGATGGGTTTTTACCTTTAAAAGAGATTGCTGAAAGTTATTTCCCATCTAATATTTCAGGTCGTCGTAGTATAAAACATCTGCAAGAAGGACAAGAAGTCCTTATCCAAATTGAAAAAGAGATTCGCGGTAAAAAAGGCGCCGCTTTAACAACTTATATTAGCTTAGCAGGTAGCTATTTAGTCTTGATGCCTAATGATCCTCGTGCTGGTGGTGTGTCGCGCCGTATTGAGGGTGAGGAACGAGCTGATTTAAAACGTATTATTGATGCCATCGAAAAACCTAGAGGTATGGGGGTAATAGCTCGAACTGCGGGTGTTGGAAAAAGCCAAGAAGAGCTACAACAAGATTTAGATGCATTGGTTAACTATTGGACGGCAATCCAGAATGAAGCTAAAAAGCATCAAGCACCCAGTTTAATTCACAAAGAAAGCGATATTATCACGCGAGCATTTCGTGATTATTTACGCGATGATGTGGGCGATATTTTAATTGATAATCCTAAAGTACTTGAAATTGCTAAAAAACGGTTAGTCGATTTAGGGCGAGTTGAGTACGTGAGCCGCTTAAAGCTTTATGAGGGAGATGTGCCACTATTTAATCATTTCCAAATTGAAGGTCAGATTGAGTCGGCATTCCAACGTGAAGTTCGCTTGCCTTCTGGTGGTTCAATTGTGATTGATGCGACAGAAGCGCTTACAGCTATCGATATTAACTCAGCTAAATCAATCCGTGGTAGTGATATTGAAGAAACTGCATTTAATACTAATCTTGAGGCGGCTGAAGAAATCGCTCGTCAGTTACGTTTACGTGACTTAGGTGGTTTGATTGTTATCGACTTTATTGATATGACACCTGTTCGTAATCAGCGTGAGGTGGAAAATCGCCTGAAAGAAGCAATGAAGACTGATCGTGCTCGTATCCAAACAACCCGCATTTCACGCTTTGGTTTGCTAGAAATGTCTCGTCAACGATTAAGTCCTTCATTACGCGAAGCAACTCATCATATTTGCCCACGTTGTCAAGGAACAGGCACAGTTCGTGATAGTAACTCATTGTCTTTATCTATCCTTCGGTTAATTCAAGAAGAGGCGATGAAAGATAATACTGTACAAATTGATGTTATTGTTCCAGTACCAATAGCCAGTTATTTACTCAACGAAAAACGTCGTGCTATTACTAATATTGAAAGAATGCACCCTGATGTCAAAATTGTGATTGCTGGTGATGAAGAGATGGAAACGCCTCTTTATAAAGTGATTCGCAAACGCGTGGGTGAAGAGACTGATGTGCTAAGCTATAATCTTCCAAAATTGATTCGTGAGCTTGAAGAAGAGGAAGATGAGCAACAAGCTGTTGAAGTTATTGTTGAGCAAGCTGTATTATCAGGTCCCAAAGTTGAGGCATGTGTCGCACCAAAAGAAAAGACTGAGTCAAAAGCTAAAAAATCAGGTAGCCTATTTAGTGGGTTATTTGGTAAATTGCGTAAACTGTTTGTCACAGAAAAAGTGGAAATTCAGCCAGAGGTTAAGCCGAAAGCGACCAAAAAGCGAGATCAACGTTCAAACAATCGACGTCAACGTAATAACCGAAATAATAGCTTGGCTGGTAACACGAATACCGTTGCAGCAAGTTCTGCTGAAGATGGCAAACCGTCGAGTAGAAATAATAATCGCAGAGCTAAACAAAATAGTAATGCAAATGCTAACCTTTCAAACTCAGCCAATCATTTTAAAGCTGATAAAACCTCGGATGAGGTGGTACCCCCAAAACAGCGTGAGGTTAGACCAAGGCGCCAGCAACGTGCATTAACGAAAAGTGTTCGTATAAAAAATGTTGATATAGCCAGACAAATTGAACAAGAAAGAGTCGTTATTCCTTCTTTATTGTTGCCAATTATTGTTTCTGAATCAGCACAATACAATAATATTGCATCGGAATCTCAACCGAAGCGTCAGCGCCGTACTTCACGGCATTTACGCATGAATGGGCAACGGAATAAGCGCCGAGTTCGTAATATAGAGCTAAAACAGTCACCAATGCCGCTTCCATTTGCAGCAGCATCATTAGAATTAGCATTAGGTCGAGTGGCTGTTGATTACAGCCAAATAGCAAATGATGCGCAAAATATTGTAGTACCTGTTATCCCTTCGCTCTTACTTCCTGTTATTGTAAAAAATGAAGAGGAAGTAAATCATGTTGATAGCGTTATTATGGATGCGCAGCCAAAAAGTTCTTTATTTGCAAAAACTCAAGAGCATTTGAAAGATAGTCAGAAAAATAGTAATCATAATGATTTGGTAATTAATGATTCACCATCAACAGGCTATTCTTCTTCAGCGATGACTAGAGCACCTGCGCCACAATATGCGGCTTGCGATGTTGAAATAAAATCGCGTGAAGAATCAAATTATCATTTTGAGGGTAAAGGTCATGCTGGTGGTTTAAGCGCACAAAATCATGCTTATGCTGCAGCAAGTAAACCGGTGATACCGGATAATCAATAAGTAAATTAAAGCACGGTGAGCTATTTTTATGCCACCGTGTTTTATTTACTCAAATAGCAATAAAGATAAATAATGATTATCTATATTTTCAAAAAAATAGTAACCTGTTTATTTATTATCTGCGTATTGGCTCAGATTAGTTTTTGTTTAGTTTATTTTGCCCCCCATTCAATGTTTAATTTTAACAATCTAAGTTTTGCCGATAGTTATTGCGCTTTTTTTAAACAGTTATTGCAAGGGCAATTTAGATTGTTAACGGGTGAAACTGTGCCGTTTTTTCACACCTTATTGGCTACATTTGAACTTTGTATTCTCGCTTTATTCGTGGCTTTATTTATTGGGTTACCTTTGGGGATCTTTCTTGGTCTTAGTCATATTAATTGGCTAAATAATATGATTCGTTTGGGATCTTTATTATTGTATTCTTGCCCTATCGTTATGTTGGTTGTTGTCGTCATGTATTGGTTATCACCAACTTGGTCGGTATCGATGAATTTTGATGTGTCACCAGTAGTCGCTGGCACTTCGTTATTGGATATTTTTGGCGCATCAAAAACTTTTAAATGGCACGTATTATTTGAGCAACTGCACTATTTGTTTTTGCCTATCATTATTTTAGCCATTCAACCGTGCATTATGACTATTCAATTAGTCAGTCAAAATGTGAAAAGTATATCGCGCCAGAATTTTATAAAAATGGCGATTATTCGTGAGCGATCGCCATTTAAAGTTTTGCGTCGACACTTGTTGCCTAATTCAATCCCGGCGACCATTCCTCAGTTGACATATAATACAACTACACTGTTATTTTCAACTATGGTAATTGAAATTTTGTTTAATCGAATAGGATTAGGGCAATGGGTGATGATCGCGTATCGTCATCACAATTATTTTATTATATCTATTGCAATTCTAGCTTGTGGTTCTGTCATTAGTTTATTAACGTTATTAGGTGAAATTTTGGCAGTTGCTATTTACCCTTTGCGTCATAAGGAACATTATGTTTAGACTAGCTAGATTACTTAAAAATATAAAATTAAGCTTTAATCGCTTACATAGTAATCTTTACTTAATTGTTGGTTTTTACGGGATATTAGCGATCGCATTTATAGCATTATCTACCAAATGGTTTTTTCATGCCCATTTAAATCCTATCTATCCCTCTTGGTTACCGCCTGCTTGGTGGCCCAATGGCGATATCAATCATATATTAGGCACGAATGCTAAAGGGCAAGATATTTTTGATTATTTGTTAATTGGTTATCGTTCGACTATGTCAATGACATTGAAAGTAGTATTTTATGTGGTTGCTGTTGGTGGATTAATTAATTACTTAATGTTTTTTATATCATTTATACGATCTTTCGTATTATTTATTTTTAAATTTTGTATGGTCGTACCGCCACTACTTGGTGTGATTGTAATTAGCTTATTATTAGAAGATGATATTACTAATATGTTATTAGTGATTGGATTATCGTACAGTCCTCGCTTTATTTACAATATTCATCAACGCGCTATCAACGAGTGGAATAAAACGTATATTACGGCTTACAGGCTTGACGGATTATCTTCATTTTCAATCTTAAATCATTATATTATACCTAACATTTTACCTGTTTATTTTACTGAAATTGTTTCACTATTTTCTTCAATTCTTTTAGCTATTACCACTATAACTTTTTTAGGCTTTGCTAATGATGTTTCCCGTCCAGATTTGGGAATGATGATGTTTCAAATGAAAGATATCATTGCAACCAATTATTTGGCCTTTTTATCTCCAGGTATTGCGGTTTCAACAACAATTATTTTGGTTTATTTATTCAACTTTGGATTGTATGGTCGCCGAGCAGGACATTAACGATGGCTTTGTTAGATATTCGAAATTTAACCATTGAATTTATTACCACTGATGGTCTTTTGCGTGCAATTGACCGGATTAATCTGAAATTATCTGAAGGTGAGATTCGCGGCCTTGTTGGAGAGTCTGGTTCAGGGAAAAGCCTTATTGCTAAAGCGATTTTAGGCGTTACTAATCATAACTGGAAAATTTCAGCAGATCGCTTTTATTTTAATGATATTGATCTTCTTAAGCTAACGCCTAGGCAGCGACGAAAAGTCATTAGTGCGAATATATCCATGATATTTCAAGAGCCTCAATCTTGTTTAGATCCTTCTATGAAAGTAGGACAACAGTTAATAGACGCTATACTGAGAAGAACATTTAAGGGGCATTGGTGGCAAAGGTTATTTTGGCGTAAACATCGAGCTATTGAGCTATTACATCGAGTAGGAATTAAAAATCATCAGGAAATATTAAAATCTTATCCATTTGAATTGACTGAAGGTGAATGCCAGAAAGTTATGATAGCTATCGCATTAGCTAATCAGCCAAAACTGCTTATCGCCGATGAGCCAACAAATGCAATGGAAGCAACAACCGAAGCGCAAATATTTAGGCTATTGGCTAGCATGAATCAGAATTTGGGCACAACTATCTTGCTTATTAATCATGACCTGCAAATGGTAACCAGATGGACTGACCGTATTAATGTTCTGTATTGTGGACAAACCGTTGAAGTTGCTAATAGTGAAGATTTAATTAAATCACCTTATCATCCTTATACTCAGGCGCTGATTTATGCAATCCCTGATTTTGGTAAAGCAATGCCACATAAAAGTCCGTTAAATACCTTACCCGGTGTGATTCCATCATTGGAGCATTTACCCATAGGCTGTCGATTAGGACCACGATGTCCTTATGCACAAAAAAAATGTATTCAAGCACCCGAATTACTACCGATAAAAGATCGTTTTGTTGCTTGCCATTTTCCGTTAAATATTGATGAGTTACCATAAACAATAGGAATAAAAATGAATCCAATATTAAAAGTACGTAACTTATCAAAGCAGTTTAAAATAGCTAAAGGGCTTTTTGGTCACTTACAAATTAATGCGGTTAATCCAGTATCATTTTCATTAAATGAAGGTAAGACTTTGGCAATTATTGGGCAGAATGGATCCGGAAAATCGACCTTGGCTAAAATGTTAGTTGGTATGATAAAACCCGATAGTGGTGATATTTGGATTGCTGGTAATAAAGTTGAATACGGCGATTATAGTCATCGTTGTC
The DNA here is from genome assembly GCF_001690435.1 of Gilliamella sp. Nev3-1. Classification (NCBI taxonomy): domain Bacteria; kingdom Pseudomonadati; phylum Pseudomonadota; class Gammaproteobacteria; order Orbales; family Orbaceae; genus Gilliamella; species Gilliamella sp. Nev3-1. Next base: position 90,057 of record NZ_LZHN01000066.1, read on the forward strand.
AACTGATTCGAATGATTTTTCAGCATGTTGAAAGTTCATTTGATCCAAGGCTGTGTATTGGACAATTGTTAGAAATTCCACTTAAATATAATACCAATTATGATGCTCATGAGCGTGAAAAGCTAATTAGTAGTGTATTAAAGCAAGTTGGATTATTGCCCGAACATGCCTCTTATTATCCTTCCTTGATGGCAGCAGGCCAAAAGCAACGTGTCGCATTGGCAAGAGCTCTAATTTTAAAGCCCAAGGTCATTATTCTTGATGAGGCTTTGGCCGCGTTAGATATTTCTATGCGCTCGCAGATTGTTAATTTAATGCTGTCGTTACAAGCTCAACAAAATATTTCTTATGTTTATGTAACACAAGATATTGGTATGATGAAACATATTAGTGATGATATTTTAGTTATGCACAATGGTGATCTTGTTGAGTCTGGCAATACTGCTGAAGTATTGGCTTCACCATTAAGTGATATTACCCAAAAATTGATAAATAGCTACTTTGGTGAGGCGTTGACTGCTGATACATGGCGGACTGATACGCGCACTTTTTAGCTAATAAACTTAGCTATTATTTGTATTTTAGCGTGTGAGGTAATGATCACTTTCTTTGGATTATGCAGCTATTTTTAATCTGATTATTATAATGATTTTGTTAAATAAAAAATCTCGACAAATAAACTAAAAGGCACTATATTTAGCTATATGGATTTCTAGACGTCTATTTTTTGTTAAAACTAATTTATCGTTTTTAGGAGCTTTTGTTATGCCTATTTGTATTCCTGACTCATTACCCGCTGTTGATGTGTTACGTAATGAAAATGTGTTTGTTATGACCTCATCACGAGCTAATAATCAAGAAATTCGTCCACTAAAGCTTCTTTTTCTAAACCTCATGCCTAAAAAAATAGAGACTGAAAATCAATTTTTACGCTTACTATCTAATTCATCTTTACAGATAAATATTCAATTACTACGTATCGATCAACGTGAGTCAAAAAATACACCAGTTGAGCATTTAAACAGCTTTTATTGTGATTTTGATGATATTCGCGAACAAAATTTTGATGGATTAATTATTACTGGTGCGCCTTTGGGTAAAGTCGCTTTTTCTGATGTCGTTTATTGGCCTAAATTAACTGAAATTATAACGTGGGCAAAAGATCATGTGACATCGACTATGTTTGTTTGTTGGGCCGTTCAAGCTGCATTGAATATATTATATGATTTACCTAAATTTACTCGTGCACATAAGTTGTCAGGCGTTTATCAACACCAAATTGTTCAGGCTAATGCAATTTTAACGCGTGGATTTGATGATACTTTTTTAGCTCCACACTCCCGTTATGCGGATTTTCCAATTGATAAAATTAGCAATTATACAGATTTAACTATTCTGGCAAAGTCCGATATGACAGGGCCTTATTTAATGGCAACCCCTGATAAACGTATGGCATTTGTAACAGGGCATCCAGAATATGACTCATTTACATTAGCTAATGAATATGTTCGTGATGTAAAGGCAGGTATGAATCCAGATATTCCTTATAATTATTTTTCTGATAATAACCCTGATATTGCACCAAAAGCAACGTGGCGTAGCCATGCATATTTGTTATTTAGTAACTGGCTTAACTATTATGTTTATCAGTTAACGCCATATGATTTGACTACCCGTAATTTAACGATTGATGATTAATTTAGTTAATGCTCATCTTCTACTTTGCTAGTATCCGATATGTTAAAATTAACAGGAAATTAAAAGAACTCATTTTAATTGTTGTTAATGAAAATATAAAAAACAGCGATAATTTATCAAATATAATCAAAATGTATTTTTGATTATATGGTTAAACTTGTAACCAAAATGTCACAGGGCCATCATTAATTAATGATACTTGCATGTCGGCGGCGAATTCACCCGTTTGAGTGGTTATTTTTTGTTGACATTGCTTGACAAAAAACTGATAAAGTCTTTTTGCTTCATCAGGTTTAGCACCTTTAGTAAAACTTGGGCGCATCCCTTTTTTGGTATCGGCAGCTAAAGTGAATTGAGACACAACTAATACTTCGCCATTAGCTTGGTTCACATTTAGATTCATTTTTCCGTCATTATCACTGAAAATGCGATAGCCTAATACTTTTTCACATAAACGAATTGCTTTTTGCTCATCATCATCTTGTTCAACACCGAGTAAAATCAGCAACCCCTGATTAATCTGTCCAATAATGTTATTATCTACTGCAACATTTGCTTGTTTTACTCGTTGAATTAAGGCGATCATAAATTAATTACTCCGGTAAAGGGGGATTATCAACAACAGGCTTTTTTCGTCGATTATAGTCAGTTAAGGTTGCTGCAAACTCGGCACCGAACAAAACAATACACCAAGAAAAGTAGATCCAAACTAACATAATGGGGATGGATGATACTACACCGTAAATAAGTTGATATGTTGGAAATGAAGTAACATATAGCGAAAAAGCACGTTTGCCTAATTCAAATAATATTGCAGCGACAAGTGCACCAATGAGTGATTCTTTTAATGGCACAGGTTCGGTCGGAATAATACTATAAAGTAACCAAAATCCGATCACCGAAATTATAAATGGCAGCATGCTAAGTAAAATAGTATTTGTTGCTGCTGTTGAAAACCATTTTAGCGAAAATATGTAAGAGCTGACAGCTATGCTAGAGCCGACTAAGATGGGACCCAACGTTAATATTGTCCAGTATATAGCTAGATTGTACATAAAAGAACGTTTTCGTTTAGTTTTCCAAATACGATTAAGTGTTGTATTAATGGAATTGATGAGCAGTAGAGATGTAACAATCAATCCAATTATGCCAACAAAGGTCATTTTTTTCGTATTGGTGATGAACTGTTCTAGGTAGCTTTGGATGGTATCACTAGCGGTAGGAACAAGATTATTATAAATTAATTGTTTTAATGATTGGCTAGCATCATCAAACATCGGGAAAGCGGACAGTAATGAAAATATAACGGTAATAAGGGGAACTAGTGCAAGTATCGTAGTATAAGCAAGCCCAGCAGAATAGGTTGTTAGGCGATCGTTATTGATCCTAACCCATAACATTTTGGTAAATAGCTGTATTTTATTAAGTAGTTTCATCGTTTTTTTCTAGTTAGAAATAACACAATTATTAATCCCATTATCATTTAATGAGTTTAATACGCTATTCGCTTCTTTTTTACTCGTATATGGCCCTACGGTGACGCGATATAACTGACCTGAAGAAATGTTGCTACTAATGCCTGTCATAGCAAGCTTGGCTTTGAGTGTGTCGGCATTAGATTTATCCTTGAATGCTCCACATTGTAATAGCCATTTATTGTTAATAGTTTGTGCTGTTTGTGATGCTATGTTCGAAGTCTGATTTTGTATTGTATTTCCTGGTGAGGAAGGTGTAGCGATACGTGCATTATTAATAAAACTATCTAATATTTTTTGTCTTTCATTAGCAATTGAGCTTGATGATAAGCCCGAACTAGCATTAGGCGCTTCCAATTCTTTTAGATATGTCCAGCGCTCTTGTGGTTGCTCTGGTAAAGTTATCATAGGCGGTTGCGTTTTTGCTTTTGGTCGTTCAATAGCTTTTTTAGGGGAATTATTTGCAATAAGATAAAGGATAGCGGAAAATAGAATAATGATAATAATGGCCAAGAACATCATCAAATTAGGCTTATTTTTTTGCTTGTTTTTTTTGGGTTGGCTCTTTTTTCTTACATAATCGCGCTGAACCACAATAAACTCTCTTCTATTATTTTATTAATATTGCATGAATGATTAGTATACAAATAAAAAAAGTGGCTTACACCACTTTTTGTTATTCTTCTTTAACTATAATAGTTAACAGATAAATATATTATGCTAATGCTTTAATTTGTTTAATTAAATTTGCTTTATGACGTGCAGCTTTGTTTTTGTGAATTAAGCCACGAGCCGCTTGACGGTCAACAACTGCTTGCATGTCTTTGAATGCTACTTCAGCTGTTTGTTTATCACCAGCTGCAACAGCTGCGTAAACTTTTTTAATATAAGTACGCATCATTGAACGGTTACTAGCATTATGTTTACGGCGTTTTTCGGATTGAACCGCACGTTTCTTAGCTGATTTGATATTAGCCAAAGTCAACTCCCAAGTTTGTATAAAAATTACATATTAGTTAAGGTGGCAAAATATGCCTGATTTTATCCATTTTGTCAATGCCGTTGCACAAAAAAATATAACTGGTAATTTTTTATTTATAATAAATGTTTATTATTTGTTCATTAAAGTCTATAACCTAAAAAGAAATTTTATGTTAGAATAAAAAGAGTTTTATTTTTATTATATTTTATAAGAGGAAATCTCATGTCTATTATTAGAATGCAAGATCTTGATCTAAAAGGAAAACGCTTATTTATTCGCTCAGATCTTAATGTGCCGGTTAAAAATGGTAAGGTAACTTCAGATGCGCGTATTAAAGCATCACTACCTACTATTGAAGATGCCATTAAAAAAGGTGCTAAAGTAATGGTTACCTCTCATATTGGCCGTCCAACAGAAGGCGAATATAACCCAGAATTCTCTTTACAACCTGTTGTTGATTATTTAAAAGAACATGTGTCATTCCCTGTCCGTTTAGTCAAAGACTATCTTGATGGCGTTGATGTAAAAGAAGGCGAATTAGTTGTTCTAGAAAATGTTCGTTTCAATGTAGGTGAAGGTAAAGATGACGAAACTTTATCTAAAAAATATGCAGCGCTTTGTGATATCTATGTAATGGATGCATTTGGCACTGCTCACCGTGCCCAAGCCTCAACTCATGGTGCAGGTAAATTTGCGCCAGTTGCTTGTGCTGGTCCATTATTAGCCGCTGAACTTGATGCTTTAGGTAAAGCACTTGATAATCCTGCAAGACCAATGGTTGCAATTGTTGCTGGATCAAAAGTATCAACTAAGTTAACCGTACTTGATTCATTATCAAAAATTGCTGATCAAATTATTGTTGGTGGCGGTATCGCAAATACATTTATTGCAGCTGAAGGTTATAATGTTGGTAAATCACTTTATGAAGCCGATTTAATTCCTGAAGCGAAAAAATTAATGGCAAATTGTGAAATTCCAGTACCTACTGATGTACGAGTTGCAACAGAGTTTAGTGAGACTGCAACTGCAACTGAAAAATCAGTAAAAGACGTTAAAGAAAACGAACAAATTCTTGATTTAGGCGATAAATCAGCTGAAGTATTAGCAGATATTATCAAGAACGCTAAAACCATTTTATGGAATGGTCCAGTGGGTGTTTTTGAATTCCCAAATTTCCGCCGTGGCACTGAAATTGTTGCGAAAGCAATTGCAGATAGCGAAGGTTTCTCAATTGCTGGTGGTGGTGATACTTTAGCTGCAATTGATTTATTTGGCATTGAAGATAAAATTTCTTATATTTCAACTGGTGGTGGCGCTTTCCTTGAGTTTGTTGAAGGTAAAAAACTTCCTGCTGTTGCAATGCTAGAAGCTAGAGCAAAAGCATAATATAGATTCAGTGAAAAGGATGAGATAATTACTCATCCTTTACTTTTTATATAAATAAATTTATAGGTAATAAAATGGCTACAAAGATTTCTGATGTTGTTAAACCTGGTGTTGTAACTGGTGACGATGTTCAAAAAGTATTTCAAGTTGCACGTGAAAATAATTTTGCATTACCAGCTGTGAACTGTGTTGATACTAATACCATCAATGCAGTAATTGAAACAGCCGCTAAAGTGGGCTCCCCTGTTATTGTACAGTTTTCTAATGGTGGTGCTCAGTTTATCGCGGGTAAAGGGTTAAAACTGGAAGGGCAAGAGTGCGCTGTTTTAGGAGCGATCTCTGGTGCTAAACATGTTCACCTTATGGCTGAAAAATATGGTGTGCCTGTTATTGTACACACTGATCATTGTGCTAAAAAATTACTTCCATGGGTTGATGGATTACTTGATGCAGGTGAAACACATTTTGCTAAAACAGGTAAACCATTATTTTCATCTCATATGATAGATCTTTCAGAAGAGTCATTAAAAGATAACATTGATATTTGTTGTCAATACCTTGCTCGCATGTCAGCAATGAAAATGACTTTAGAGTTAGAATTAGGTTGTACTGGTGGTGAAGAAGATGGTGTTGATAATAGCCATATGGATAGTTCGGCACTCTATACTCAACCAGAAGATGTGGCTTATGCTTACGAACGTTTAAGTGCAATCAGCCCACGTTTTACTATTGCCGCGTCATTTGGTAATGTACATGGTGTTTATAAGCCAGGTAATGTGAAATTAACGCCAAAAATTTTAGATAATTCACAAAAATATGTATCAGAGAAGTTTAACTTACCTGAAAAATCATTAAACTTTGTGTTCCATGGCGGATCTGGTTCTACACCAGAAGAAATTGCTGAAGCAGTGAGTTATGGTGTCATTAAAATGAATATTGATACAGATACTCAATGGGCTAACTGGGCAGGTGTGTTGAATTACTACAAAGCCAATGAAGCTTACTTACAAGGGCAATTAGGCAATCCTGAAGGTGCTGATGCGCCAAATAAAAAATACTACGACCCTCGCGTATGGTTACGTAAAGGTCAAGACTCTTTAGTTGCTCGTTTAGAGCTTGCGTTTAAAGAGCTTAACGCAGTTAACGTACTTTAAATTTATTGTTATTTCATTTAGTTGTAACTTAAAAGCAAGGTGTTTACCTTGCTTTGGTTATTTCTTTTTAAATAAATCTTGTAATTTTATCCGAGTTGTAGGATAATTTTGCCCTCATTTAACTTAGGGGAGCTGTCTATTTATTAATAGTTATTATTAATAGAGGCGTTTGCACCCGAGCACAGGAAACTAAAAATGGCAAAAAAAGTACAAGCTTACATCAAGTTGCAAGTTGCAGCTGGTGCAGCAAATCCTAGTCCGCCAGTTGGTCCAGCACTTGGTCAACATGGCGTTAATATCATGGAATTCTGTAAAGCATTTAATGCAAAAACAGAAAGCATGGAAAAAGGTTTACCAATTCCAGTTGTAATTACGGTATATTCTGACCGATCATTTACTTTTGTTACAAAAACGCCTCCAGCAGCTGTTTTATTAAAGAAAGCGGCTAAAATCAAGTCAGGTTCTGGCGAACCTAACAAGAAGAAAGTAGGTAAAGTAACGAGCGCGCAAATTCGCGAAATCGCAGAATTAAAAGCAGCTGATATGAATGGTGCTACCATTGAATCGATGATGAGTTCTATTGAAGGAACTGCACGTTCAATGGGCTTGGAAGTGGAGGGTTAATCAATGGCTAAATTATCTAAGAAAGCTAAACTTATCCGCGAAAAAGTGAACGCAACTAAACAATATGACATTAACGAAGCTATTGCCTTATTAAAAGAATTAGCTACTGCTAAATTTACAGAAAGTGTTGACGTAGCTGTAAATTTAGGTATCGATTCACGTAAATCAGACCAAAATGTTCGCGGTGCAATTGTGCTTCCACATGGCACAGGACGTAGTGTGCGCGTTGCTGTATTTACTCAAGGAGCAAATGCAGAAGCAGCGAAAGAAGCTGGTGCTGAATTAGTCGGTATGGATGATCTAGCTGATCAAATCAAAAAAGGTGAAATGGACTTTGATGTTGTTATTGCATCGCCTGACGCTATGCGTGTAGTTGGTCAATTAGGTCAAATTTTAGGGCCTCGTGGTTTAATGCCAAACCCTAAAGTTGGAACTGTAACCCCTAACGTTGCTGAAGCTGTAAAAAATGCTAAGGCTGGTCAGATTCGTTACCGTAATGATAAAAATGGTATTATCCATACAACTATCGGTAAAGCTGATTTTGATGCAGATAAGCTTAAAGAAAATTTAGAGGCATTACTTGTTGCGTTAAAACGTGCAAAACCAGCATCTTCGAAAGGTGTATTTATTAAAAAAGTTAGCCTTTCTACTACAATGGGTGCGGGTGTTGCAATTGATCAAGCAACATTAAATGCAAGCGTTTAATTAATTTAATAATTAAACAAAAACATCGGTTGGTGTCTGGCCTTAACCAGACCCCGTCCAAGACCGTAGGTGTAGTTGAGCTTTGACTACTTAATTTTCCTACGTAGACGGTGACAGAGCCTGATAAGATATAATAGAGGGATTCTGCTCATCGTGGTTGTGCTAGCTACATATTGTAGTTAGTTAAAATAAGTCTAGGCTTTGCCTAGTATAATCCAGGAGCAATACCAATGGCACTAAATCTTCAAAATAAACAAGAAATTGTTGCTGAAGTTAATGAAATCGCCAAAGGTGCGCTATCTGCAGTTGTTGCTGATTCTCGTGGCGTAACTGTAGAAAAAATGACTGCATTACGTAAATCTGCTCGCGAAGCGGGTGTTTATATGCGTGTTGTTCGTAATACGCTATTACGCCGTGTTGTTGAGGGCACTCAATACGAGTGTTTGAAAGATACGTTTGTTGGTCCAACTCTAATTGCGTTTTCAAGTGAGCACCCAGGTGCTGCAGCGCGTATTTTTAAGGCGTTTGCAAAGGAAAATGATAAATTTGAGATAAAAGCCGCAGCCTTTGAAGGTGAGTTAATTACTGCAGCGAATATTGATCGCTTAGCAACATTACCTACTTATGAAGAAGCATTAGCTCGCTTGATGTCAACCATGAAAGAAGCCGCAGCTGGCAAATTGGTTCGCACTCTTGCAGCGGTTCGCGATCAAAAAAAAGCAGCTTAATTAGCAGCTTGATTGTGAATTTTATTAATTAAAAAAATGTAAATTTAGGAAACTATATTATGTCTATCACTAAAGAACAAATTTTAGATGCAGTTGCTGAAATGTCTGTTATGGACGTTGTTGAACTTGTATCGATGATGGAAGAAAAATTTGGTGTTTCTGCAGCAGCAGCTGTAGCTGTAGCCGCAGCGGGTCCTGCTGAAGCAGCAGAAGAAAAAACTGAATTTGATGTAATCTTAAAAGATGTTGGTGCTAACAAAGTTGCTGTTATCAAAGCAGTTCGTGGTGCAACTGGTTTAGGCTTAAAAGAAGCTAAAGATCTTGTTGAATCAGCTCCAGCAACTGTTAAAGAAGCTGTTAGTAAAGCTGATGCCGATGAGCTTAAAAAAGCACTTGAAGAATCAGGTGCGGTTGTCGAACTTAAATAAGTTTATCGATAACACAGCAAATGGCTGGGGGTTTTATACCTCCAGCCTTTTTGCGCTATAATAAGTTAAAGAATTTTATTTGAAGATTATCAATAAAAGTAATAAAGAAATAGTATATTTATTAAGCCTAATCAATTGATATTTATAGATATTTTCGATGAGGTGTCAGGTGCCATCAGTTAGCGATAGTAATCCTGATGAATATTTAATCATGCTAGAATAGCAGATAAGCAAGTTGAGGAACTAATGGTTTACTCTTATACCGAGAAAAAGCGAATTCGTAAGAATTTTGGTAAGCGTCCACAAGTCTTGGATATACCGTATCTTCTTTCTATTCAACTTGATTCGTTCCAGAAATTTATTGAGCAAGATCCAGAAGGCCAATATGGCTTAGAAGCGGCATTTCGTTCAATATTTCCGATAAAAAGTTATAGCGGTAACGCTGAGTTGCAATACGTGAGCTTTAAGATGGGCGAACCTGTGTTTGATGTTAAAGAATGTCAAATTAGAGGGATCACTTACTCAGCACCGTTGCGTGTAAAATTACGTTTAGTGATTTATGATAAAGATGCGCCAGAAGGAACAGTTAAAGATATTAAAGAGCAAGACGTCTACATGGGCGAAATTCCTTTGATGACGGACAATGGTACATTTGTGATCAACGGCACCGAGCGTGTAATCGTATCGCAATTGCATCGTAGTCCTGGTGTGTTCTTTGATAGTGATAAAGGTAAAACACACTCTTCTGGTAAAGTTCTATACAATGCTCGGATTATTCCTTATCGTGGCTCTTGGCTTGATTTTGAATTTGATCCAAAAGATAATCTTTTCGCTCGTATTGACCGTCGCCGTAAGCTTCCAGCAACAATTATTTTACGTGCGTTAGGTTTTGAAACGGAAGAAATTTTAGACATTTTCTTTGAGAAAACCATTTTTGAAGTTGGTAAATCTAAGTTAAAAATGGATCTTGTTCCAGAGCGTTTACGGGGCGACACAGCACTATTTGATATTGAATCAAAAGGTAAAATTTATGTTGAAAAAGGTCGTCGTATTACTGCTCGTCACATTCGTGAGTTAGAAAAAGATAATGTTAGTAAAATTGATGTACCTGTTGAATATATCGTTAATAAAGTTCTTGCTAAAAATTATGTTGATGAAACAACGGGCGAGGTAATTGCTTTTGCTAATACTCCAATCTCGCTAGAGTTATTACTTCAATTAACCAATGCGGGATATAAAAGAATAGAAACCTTGTTCACTAATGATTTAGATCATGGTGCATTTATTTCTGAAACATTAAATGTTGATTCAACGCGTGACCGATTAGGTGCGTTAGTTGAAATTTATCGCATGATGCGCCCTGGTGAGCCGCCAACAAAAGAAGCAGCTGAAGCATTATTTGATAATTTATTCTTCTCTGACGAGCGCTATGATTTATCTGCTGTTGGTCGTATGAAGTTTAATCGTTCTTTAGGTCGCGATGACATTGAAGGCGAAAGCGTTTTAACGAAAGATGATATCGTTGACGTGATGAAAAAATTGATTGCTATTCGAAATGGTCACGGTGAAGTTGATGATATTGACCATTTAGGTAATCGTCGTATTCGTAGCGTTGGTGAAATGGCAGAAAACCAATTCCGTATTGGTTTAGTTCGTGTTGAGCGAGCAGTGAAAGAGCGCTTATCTCTAGGTGATCTCGATTCGCTCATGCCACAAGATATGATTAATGCGAAACCAATTTCAGCTGCGATTCGTGAATTTTTTGGCTCTAGTCAGCTATCGCAGTTTATGGATCAAAATAACCCATTATCTGAAATTACGCACAAACGCCGAATATCTGCATTAGGTCCAGGCGGTTTAACTCGTGAACGAGCAGGGTTTGAAGTGCGTGACGTGCATCCAACGCATTATGGTCGTGTTTGCCCGATTGAAACACCGGAAGGTCCAAATATCGGTTTGATTAATTCATTAGCGGTTTATGCGCGGACTAATGAGTATGGTTTCTTAGAAACGCCGTATCGTCGAGTTATTGATGGCATCGTAACTGATGAAATTAATTATCTATCAGCGATTGATGAAAGTGAATTTGTGATTGCTCAGGCAAACTCAAACCTTGATGAAGATGGTCGCTTTAAAGAAGATTTAGTGACATGTCGTTTAAATGGTGAATCAGGTTTATATAGCCCTGAACAAGTTCATTATATGGACGTATCAACTCAACAAATCGTATCAGTTGGTGCTTCATTAATTCCATTCCTTGAGCATGACGATGCGAACCGTGCCTTAATGGGTGCGAACATGCAACGTCAAGCAGTACCTACGTTAAAAGCGGAAAAACCGTTTGTTGGAACTGGTATGGAACGTGCTGTAGCGGTTGACTCTGGTGTAACAGCAGTGGCTCGCCGTGGTGGTACAGTGCAATATGTAGACGCATCACGTATTGTCGTTAATGTTAACGCTGATGAGATATACGCTGGTGAAACAGGTATTGATATTTATAACTTAACTAAATATACCCGTTCAAACCAAAATACTTGTATTAATCAAATTCCATGTGTGGAATTAGGTGAGAAAGTTGAACGTGGCGATGTACTTGCCGATGGTCCATCTACTGACTTAGGTGAATTAGCATTAGGTCAAAACATGCGTGTGGCATTTATGCCATGGAATGGTTATAACTTTGAGGATTCTATTTTAGTCTCTGAAAAAGTAGTACAAGATGATCGTTTCACATCTATTCATATTCAAGAATTATCTTGTGTCTCTCGAGATACAAAGTTAGGTGCAGAAGAAATTACCGCTGATATTCCAAATGTGGGTGAAGCTGCATTATCTAAACTTGATGAGTCAGGTATTGTTTATATTGGTGCTGAAGTCCAAGGTGGCGATATTCTGGTTGGTAAAGTAACGCCTAAAGGTGAAACACAATTAACCCCAGAAGAAAAATTACTGCGTGCCATATTCGGCGAAAAAGCATCCGATGTTAAAGATACTTCGTTACGTGTGCCAAATGGTGTTTCAGGCACAGTTATTGATGTTCAAGTGTTTACTCGCGATGGTGTACAAAAAGATAAACGTGCACTTGAAATTGAAGAAATGCAACTTAAACAAGCAAGAAAAGACTTAACTGAAGAGCTTAAAATCTTAGAAGCTGCGCTATTTGCTCGTATTCGTGATGTGCTTATTTCTGGTGGCATCAAAGCAGATAAATTAGATGCTTTACCTCGTGAAAAATGGTTGACAATCGGTATAGCTAACGAAGATAAGCAAGCTCAATTAGAACAACTTGCTGAGCAACATGAAGAAATCAAAGCTGAATTTAATAAAAAGCTAGAAGCTAAACGCATGAAGATCACTCAAGGCGATGATTTACAGCCAGGAGTGCTTAAAATTGTTAAAGTTTACTTGGCGGTTAAACGTCAAATTCAGCCTGGTGATAAGATGGCAGGTCGTCATGGTAACAAAGGGGTTATCTCTAAAATTAATCCAATTGAAGACATGCCATATGATGACAAGGGTCGCCCAGTTGATATTGTATTAAATCCACTAGGTGTTCCATCTCGTATGAATATCGGACAAATACTAGAAACTCACTTGGGTATGGCTGCTAAAGGTATTGGTCAGAAGATCGACACTATGCTAAAAGAGCAGCAAGAATTAGCTAAATTACGTGAATTTATCCAAAAAGCGTACGATCTTGGTTTAGGCGCTGCACAAAAAGTGAATGTAGCCGAATTTACGGATCAAGAAGTTATGACGCTTGCACAAAACTTACGTAATGGTATGCCACTTGCAACACCTGTGTTTGATGGTGCTAAAGAGCAAGAAATTAAAGCACTACTTGATTTAGGCGATTTACCAACATCTGGTCAAATTACCTTGTACGATGGACGTACAGGTGAGCAATTCGAACGTCCGGTAACAGTGGGTTACATGTATATGCTGAAATTGAATCACTTAGTTGATGACAAAATGCATGCTCGTTCTACTGGTTCATACAGTTTAGTTACTCAGCAACCATTAGGTGGTAAAGCTCAATTTGGTGGTCAACGTTTTGGTGAGATGGAAGTATGGGCACTTGAAGCATATGGTGCAGCTTATACCTTACAAGAAATGTTAACTGTCAAATCAGATGACGTAAATGGTCGTACGAAGATGTATAAAAATATTGTAGATGGTGATCATCGTATGGAGCCTGCGATCCCTGAATCATTTAATGTACTATTAAAAGAGATTCGTTCGCTAGGTATCAATATCGAGTTAGATGAAGAGTAATTTGCTAACTTAAATGATTTCTATTTATAGGGATAACTTATTAGCGATAATAAGTTATCTAATTGGTTTAACTCCATAGGAGTCAATTGTGAAAGACTTACTAAAGTTTCTAAAAGCACAAACAAAAACAGAAGATTTTGATGCTATTAAGATAGGCCTTGCCTCTCCTGATATGATTCGCTCATGGTCTTTTGGTGAAGTTAAAAAGCCTGAAACAATCAACTACCGTACGTTCAAACCAGAACGTGATGGATTGTTTTGCGCACGTATTTTTGGACCAGTAAAAGATTATGAATGTTTATGTGGAAAATATAAACGTTTAAAACACCGTGGTGTAATTTGTGAAAAATGTGGTGTGGAAGTGACTCAAGCTAAAGTGCGCCGTGAGCGCATGGGGCATATTGAGCTTGCATCACCAACTGCGCACATTTGGTTTTTAAAATCATTACCATCTCGTATCGGTTTATTACTTGATATGCCACTACGTGATATTGAGCGTGTACTTTATTTTGAATCATTTATGGTTCTTGATGGTGGCATGACAAATCTTGACCGTGGGCAAATTTTAACGGAAGAACAATATTTAGATGCGTTAGAAGAGTTCGGTGATGAATTTGATGCGCGCATGGGTGCAGAAGCGATTCAAGAATTATTACGTAATATTGATGTGCAAGCAGAATGTGAAGCGTTACGTGATGAACTTGCTACCACTAATTCTGAAACTAAACGTAAAAAACTGACGAAACGTATTAAAATTATTGAAGCATTTATTCAATCAGAAAATAAACCTGAATGGATGATTCTAAACGTATTACCAGTGTTACCACCAGATTTGCGCCCATTGGTACCACTTGACGGTGGACGTTTTGCAACGTCAGATTTAAATGATCTTTACCGTCGAGTTATTAACCGTAATAATCGTTTAAAACGCTTATTAGATTTAGCCGCACCAGATATCATTGTCCGTAACGAAAAACGGATGTTACAAGAATCAGTCGACGCATTATTAGATAATGGTCGTCGTGGTCGTGCTATTACCGGTTCAAATAAACGTCCACTGAAGTCTCTTGCTGATATGATTAAAGGTAAGCAAGGTCGTTTCCGTCAAAACTTGTTAGGTAAGCGTGTTGACTATTCTGGTCGTTCGGTTATTACTGTAGGTCCTTACTTACATTTGCATCAATGTGGCTTACCGAAAAAAATGGCACTTGAATTATTCAAACCATTTATTTACGGAAAATTAGAGCGTCGCGGTTATGCAACAACCATTAAAGCAGCGAAAAAAATGGTTGAACGTGAAGATGCGGTTGTTTGGGATATTTTAGATGAAGTTATCCGAGAACATCCAGTATTACTAAACCGTGCACCTACATTACATAGATTAGGTATTCAAGCATTTGAACCGATTCTAATTGAAGGTAAAGCGATTCAATTACATCCATTAGTCTGTGCAGCATTTAATGCGGACTTCGATGGTGACCAAATGGCGGTTCACGTTCCATTAACGTTAGAAGCACAATTAGAAGCTCGTGCGTTAATGATGTCAACTAACAATATTCTTTCGCCAGCAAGTGGTGAGCCTATTATTGTTCCTTCTCAGGATGTGGTTTTAGGTCTTTACTATATGACTCGTGATAAAGTCAATGCTAAAGGCGAAGGGATGATTTTAACAGGGCCTAAAGAAGCTGAAAAACTATATCGTTTAGGTTTAGTCGAATTGCACGCTAAAGTTAAAGTTCGTATTACTGAAAGCCAACATAATAGTGTGGGTGAGTGGGAAGATACCACTTCGGTTGTTGATACAACTGTTGGTCGTGCGATCTTATGGTTAATTATGCCAAAAGGAATGAGCTTCTCTGCTATCAATCAACCACTTGGTAAAAAAGCAATCTCTAAAATTTTAAATATCTGTTATCGCCAATTAGGCATGAAAGATACAGTTATTTTAGCTGACCAAATTATGTACACAGGGTTTGCCTACGCTGCGCGTTCTGGTGTATCGGTTGGTATTGATGATATGGAAATTCCAGCGAAGAAATCGCAAATCATCAATGAGGCTGAAATTGAAGTTGCTGAGATTCAAGAACAGTTCCAATCAGGTTTAGTAACGGCAGGTGAACGTTATAACAAAGTTATTGATATTTGGGCAGCAGCCAATGAACGCGTTGCTAAAGCCATGATGGATAACTTATCAACTGAAAAAGTGATTAACTGTAAAGGTGAAGAAGAAGTTCAGTCTTCTTTCAATAGTATTTATATGATGGCCGACTCTGGTGCGCGTGGTTCTGCTGCACAGATTCGTCAGCTTGCTGGTATGCGTGGTTTGATGGCAAAACCAGATGGCTCAATTATTGAAACACCAATTACAGCAAATTTCCGTGAAGGATTAAACGTACTTCAGTACTTTATTTCGACCCATGGTGCGCGTAAAGGTCTTGCCGATACCGCATTAAAAACAGCGAACTCAGGTTATTTAACGCGCCGTTTAGTTGATGTTGCACAAGATTTAGTGGTTATCCAAGATGACTGTGGCACTTTAGAAGGTGTGGTGATGACGCCAGTTATCGAAGGTGGCGATGTTAAAGAACCACTTCGTGAACGTGTTTTAGGTCGTGTTACTGCTGAAGATGTGTTAAAACCAGGCGGTGCAGATATCTTAATTCCGCGCAACACGTTACTTGATGAAAGTAAATGTGACTTACTTGAAGCTGAATCTGTAGATAGTGTTAAAGTCCGTTCTGTTGTTTCGTGTGATACTGACTTTGGTGTTTGTGCAAAATGCTATGGTCGTGATTTAGCCCGTGGTCACTTGGTCAATAAAGGTGAAGCAATCGGTGTTATTGCTGCACAATCAATCGGTGAGCCAGGTACACAGTTAACCATGCGTACGTTCCATATCGGTGGTGCGGCATCGCGAGCAGCAGCGGAATCAAGTGTCCAAGTTAAAAACAAAGGTAGTATTAAATTAACTAATGCTAAATTTGTAACTAACCCAGACAAGAAATTGGTTATTACTTCGCGTAATGCCGAGCTAACCATTATTGATGATTTAGGTCGAATGAAAGAAACTTATAAAGTTCCTTATGGTTCGATTTTAAGCAAAGGTAATGGCGAGGCAGTTGACGCAGGTGAAACTGTTGCTAACTGGGATCCACATACAATGCCTGTTATCTCTGAGACTAAAGGGTATATTCGTTTTGTGGATATGATTGATGGTCAAACTATTACTCGTCAAACTGACGAATTAACAGGTTTATCATCTATTGCGATATTAGATGTAGCTGAACGTACTGGTGTAGGTAAAGATCTGCGCCCAGCAATTAAAATTGTTGATGCTAAAGGTGATGATATCTATTTGGCTGGTACAGAAATGCTTGCTCAATATTTCTTACCAGGTAAAGCATTAGTCCAGTTGGAAGATGGTGCTGAAATTAATATTGGTGACACGCTTGCTCGTATTCCTCAAGCATCTGTTGGTACCAAAGATATTACCGGTGGTTTACCACGCGTTGCTGATTTATTTGAAGCACGTAAACCAAAAGAGTCTGCTATCTTGGCTGAAATTGATGGTATTATTTCATTTGGTAAAGAAACAAAAGGTAAACGTCGCTTAATTATCACGCCATTGGATGGTAGTGAACCATACGAAGAGATGATTCCAAAATGGCGTCAACTTAACGTGTTTGAAGGTGAACAAGTTGGGCGTGGTGATGTGATTTCGGATGGTCCTGAATCAGCGCATGATATTCTGCGTTTACGTGGTGTTAATGCGGTGACACGTTATATTGTTAACGAAGTTCAAGAAGTTTATCGTCTGCAAGGTGTAAAAATCAATGATAAACATATTGAAGTTATCGTACGACAAATGTTACGTAAGGCAACAGTTATTCATCCAGGTGGTTCTCGTCTGCTTGAAGGTGAACAGCTTGAAGTTTCTCGCTTGAAGATTATTAATCGTGAACTTGAAGCACAAGGCAAAGAGCCGATTGTTTACTTGCATGACTTGCTTGGTATTACTAAAGCATCATTGACGACTGAATCGTTTATTTCTGCTGCTTCGTTCCAAGAAACGACTCGTGTATTAACTGAAGCTGCGGTGGCAGGTAAGAATGATGAACTGCGTGGCTTAAAAGAAAACGTTATTGTTGGTCGATTAATTCCAGCAGGTACTGGTTATGCTTACCATAAAGAACGTTTACGTAAACGCGCAATGCCATCAGTCGATGAGGTTCCAGCAACCATTTCAGCAGAAGAAGCAACAGCTAACTTAGCTGAATTGTTAAATTCTGCCGAAGAGAGTCAATAATTTTTTGAACTCAATTTACAAATAGCACGCATGGCGTGCTATTTTTTTATATGATGTTTAATTTAGAAATGTAAAAGGAGATAAGGATGTATATTGTAATGAACCGTTTTAAAATTAAACGAGGTAGTGAAGATGCTTTTATTGAAATATGGCGCAACCGCGATAGCCATTTGAAAGAAATGAAAGGGTTTAATCGTTTTTACTTTTTACAAGGAAAAACAGAAGAAGATTACACGTTATTTTCTTCATTTGTTGAGTGGGATTCAAAAGATGATTTTGATGCTTGGGTAAACTCACCACATTTCAAGCATACACACCGTAACATAGATAATAGACCAAATAATAAAGATATTTATTTCGACTCAGCACAACTAGAATGTTTTGAAGTTATTTTATAAACCAAAAAACAGTTATGGTCGCCAGTAATAATAACGATAGAGTCTTATGATAAGCAGAAAGCTTTATGAGCAATGACAAATAATAGTGGAATCTGTTTTTTTATAGTTGTCATTATTTTCATTCTACAGGCGTTGCAAGCCAACATTCTAGCTACAGATAATGCTATTTTACACAGAACGTTACACATTAAAACAGTGTAATAATAGACTAAAAGTTATTTAGGAAAGCAATTGATTTTATTTAATTTTTTATTTTTAAGCAAGTAAGGTTTCAACTTGCTTGCGTTATGAAATTTCAGATTTACCTTTCTTCAGTGTCTAAAAAACAAATCTTATTATATTTTTTATGATCTAGTTCACAAAATTGAATATCAAGATTCGCAAATGATCCACCATATAAAATAGCAATCCCTTTTGATTATTGTGTTTAACTAACTTGGTAACAAATTTCCTCTTTCTGAAGGAAAAACTCTCTATCCACATTCAAACACGTTTGTTTTACGCTTAAACCGTCCAATCTAAAATAACAATAAGAGAAATGTATTAGCTATGACCCAAATCAAATTTAGAATGTTTGAAGACAATCTTGAACCAGAGCTAGTTACCCAACAAACCATTAACATTATCAACAGTTGGTTAGTACAGCATCAAATTATACAAAATGATGTTCAAAAAGCGATGTTATTTTCACATGTAAAAGCGATGGTTGAAAGGGCTAAAACATTAGAAAAACTACCTGAAATCGATCCTGCATTGTTTGATGAACTTTCAGAAGAATCGTTAGAGCTGGCACGAAAGACGGTAGCGTTATTTGATAATTTACCAATAGAAGAGGCATATTTATTGGCAGTTCATTATGAAGTTGCTAAAGCAAATTAAACGATTACTAGACAACTAAAAAACAATAATTAATAGGAGAAATGTTATGGCAGAGGTGGTCATTGTTATCGGCGATAGAATGGGAAAAGGGCAAAAAATTGCCACGGGAATTGATTCAGTAGCAGGTTGCCGTGCAATTGTTATTCCTGGTATGGCTGCAGATATGAAATTAGGTGATGTAATGAATAAGGAAAATGCCGATTTAGGGCTTTCTTTCTGTGGTAGTGGTGGGGCAGGTGCTATTACGGCACAAAATAAATATGGTTACCCACAGCGTCATGGTATGCGTTCAATTGAAGAAGGCGAAACGGCTATCAATGAAGGGTGTAAAGTCCTTGGTTTTGGGTTTATGGATACGGAAGAATTAGGACTGCGTATTGCAAAAGCATTTCTGAAAAAATACCCACGTTCATAATCGAAAAATGAATATGAAAAAACAAGAACAGATACTTGTGAGAGTAAAAGGTCATGGTGGTTCTAAGCAACGAACATTTTCTAATGCTTTAAGTCAGGTTCAGAAAGAAGTATTGAAAAATACTAATAACATTCTGTTGCGTATAGAGCCGATTGATATTCAAGTGGTATCAGCAATAGAAAAGATAGTAATGGAACGTTTTTTATTTATTTTTTTACCAAGAAAAAAGACATTTTATGAAATCACCCTTGATGTATCTGTTAATGTAACTTTTATTGATTTAAATGATATTGAATTTACTTCTAAATAACATAACGTAAAAGGAAAGTTATGGAAATTTTAATTATTGCATTTAAGTCTATTATTATCGGTGGACTTTGTGGTTTTGGAGTTGGTGTTGGGGCTGCTCGAATGTTCCATGCGCCAACGTATCAAGGCATGGGGGCATTTCGTACATTGGGGGAGCTTAACTCATGCGAAGGCGATCCTACGGCGCACTTTTCATTTGGTTTAGGATTCTTTTTTAATGCATGGGCATCATCAGTTGCAGCAGGCTCTTTTACTCAAGATGTCGATCATAGAATCATTCCCAATTGGGGCGCTTCTTTATTGATGATAAAAAATCGTAATCTTGACGAAACCTTACACGATCCTAAAAAAATGGCATTTTCTTGCGCATTTATTGGCGTGATTGTTGTATTGTTTTTAAATACAACTACGTCAGTGATTCCAGATTCGCTAAAAATTACCGCAACTAAAGTTCTGGTTCCTGCTGCAAACTTGCTAGTTGCAACTGTTATGCCAGTTATTTTCTGGTTAGCCGCATTAGATGCTGGGCGCCGTAGTGGTTTTTGGGGCACATTGTTTGGAGGGCTTGCGCAGTTAATTATGGGGAATGCTGTACCTGGGCTGGTATTAGGGATATTGATTGGGAAAGGTGTTGATGATAGTGGCTGGAATCGTGTGATGAAAATCATGCTGGTGTCTGTCATTATTCTATTTGTTATGAGTGGGTATTTTCGTGGTTTTGATATGAAGATGATAAATTCATTTAGAGACGGTTTATCTTATTGGTTTAAATAATACAGGGAACATGTTATGAACACACAAACAACGATCAATAAAAGTTTTTGGTATGCTGATTGGTCATTCCCTATTATCTGTGGATTATTGTCTGCTGGTATTTTTGCTGGAACGCATACTTTCTATGTATATGGTATTGGTGCCTTTAACGAAATTGCTTTCGTTGCCATGCTTAAATCAGGAATGACTACGGGGGATTATGGTGCAGTTGCGGCTTTTGGGGCTAGCTTTTTATTTGCTCGAGTTATTGAAGGCTCATTAGTGGGTATATTGGATATCGGTGGCGCATTGCAAACCGGTATTGGGCTTGGTATACCTGCATTATTGCTAGCGGGAGGCTATACATTACCTGTTGAAAATTTCTTTGTTGCATTAATAACGGGGTTGGTTTTGGGGATCCTAACGGGTTTAATCATTATTCTGATCCGTAAATTTACGGTTAATGGTGGTTCTGGTTCAACATTTGGTGCCGATGTTATGATGGGTGCGGGCAATGCTTCTGGGCGTTTTCTTGGCCCAATGATTATTTTATCTGCTATGGTCGCTTCCATCCCTATTGGTATTGGTTCTTTATTGGGAGCACTGCTTTTTTATGTATGGAAAAAACCGATCACCGGTGGGGCTATTTTAGGCGCAATGATTTTTGGCGGTGTATTCCCAATCCTATAATATTAATTACTCTCTATAATTTATTCAATTGTAGAGAAGAGTGAAAAATTATGTATGATTTAATTATCAAAAATGCCAAACAGATTGATGAGTCAGTAACCGATATTGCTATTGTTAATGGTAAGATAGTTGCGATGGCTAGTTCTATTATAGGGCAATCTAAACGTGTACTGGATCTAAAAAATAAACATTATATTAGTGCTGGGTGGATTGATTCACACACGCATTGTTTTGCGCGATCCCCCCTCTATCATGATGAGCCAGATTTGATTGGTATAAAGACGGGTGTCACCGCTGTTATTGATGCTGGTAGCGTTGGTGCTATTGATGTTGATGAGTTTTATCAATTAGCTCAGCAAGCAAGTACACATGTTTACTCTTTTTTAAATATTTCTAAAATTGGCTTATTAAGACAAAGTGAGCTCGCCGATATGCAGGATATTGACGCGCCGTTATTTGATGAAGTATTAGCTAAATATCCTAATTTTATTATTGGCATCAAAGTGCGAATGAGTGGTAGTGTCGTGGGTAGAAATGGCATTTTACCATTAGTTAAAGCCAAAGAAATGCAAAAAAATAGCGGTTTGCCCCTAATGATTCATGTTGGTAATAATCCCCCTGAGCTTGATGAAATTGCCGATTTATTAACTAAAGGTGACATTATTACACATTGTTTTAATGGTAAGCCCAATCAAATTTTTGATGAACAAAATCAATTGCGTGGTTCAATCAAAAGAGCAATCGAACGTGGAGTGATATTAGATATCGGCCATGGTGGTGAAAGTTTTAGTTTTTCAGTAGCAGAACGTGCTAAATGCTTGGGTATTTACCCCAATACGATTAGCTCTGATATTTACTCTAAAAACCGTCTACATGGTCCAGTTTTTAGCTTGGCTAATGTGATGACGAAGTTTATTTGTCTTGGTTATAGCCGAAAAAGAATTATTGATAGTGTGACACAAAATGTGGCTCAAATTTTGCATATTAAAAATAAAGGTGTTTTATCGGTTGGTTATGATGCAGATTTGACCATTTTTGATATTAAACGGCAAACTATTTCATTATTAGATTCTGAAGGCGAAGTTAGGCAAAGTGATGAACAGTTTGTTCCTTTAGCATCTATTGTCGCTGATACGGGAAAGCATTTGATACGCATTGAACTAACAGAGGAAGGTAGTAAAAATGAGCTCAGAATCTCCAACTAAAAAAGATATTTATAATAAATATCACTTAAAAAAGGTAATTAATGCGTCAGGAAGAATGACCATTTTAGGTGTATCAACTCCAAGATCTGAAGTGATTGATACGGTATCATGTGGGCTAAATGAATATTTTGAAATTAAGGATTTAGTGGATAAAACAGGCCAATATATTGCGCAATTGCTCAATGTTGAAAATGCCGTGGTAGTATCGTGCGCTTCCGCTGGTATTGTTCAAGCGGTTGCGGGCTTGATTACCAAAGATGATCGTGACTTATTATTTAATTTGCATTCATCTGATAAATATGTTCCTCGTGAAATTATTGTCCCTAAAGGCCATAATATTAATTTTGGTGCACCAATTGGGACAATGGTTTCTTTAGGTGGTGGGATTATGGTTGAAGCAGGCTATGCAAATGAGTGTAAACCTGAACATATCGAATCACTAATTAATCCAGATACTGTTGCGATTTTATATGTTAAATCACATCATTGTGTACAAAAAAGCATGTTGTCGGTCGCGCAAACAGCTGCTATTGCTAGAAAATATGATATCCCATTGATTGTTGATGCAGCGGCGGAAGAAGATTTACAAACTTATTATCAACAAGGGGCTGATTTAGCGATTTACAGTGGCGCTAAAGCAATTGAAGGGCCGACCAGTGGTTTAGTCATTGGGCGTCATCAAGCGGTGGAATGGTTAAAATTACAGTCACAAGGTATTGGGCGGCCAATGAAGATAGGCAAAGAAGGTATTTTAGGATTAACAAAAGCTATTGAGCTTTATGTTACCGATCCACAATCAGAAACAGGACAACAGATGGTCGCTAAGATGACCCCATTTATTGAAAGTCTAAATACACTTAAAGGTATATCGGCTAAAGTGGTTTGGGATGGAGCTGGGCGTGATATTGCACGAGCCGAAATAGCATTTGATGCAAGTGTAATAGGTAAAACCGCAGTCGAGATAATTGAACTGATGAAACAAGGTGAGATTGCAGTGTATTTTAGAGAATATAAAGCCAATGAAGGCAAAGTTGATGCTGATGTGCGTAGTGTGACATCAACACAACTCGACATTATTTACCAAAAAATTAAAAATATTACTCAAGGAGCACAATAATGCAACTGACTCCAAATTATTATAATGATCGTGTTTGTTTAAATGTATTAGCGAATTCAATTGATAATGCGAAGGCGATTTATGAGGCAGCACAAACTTATGTTGTTGTTGGCATTTTATCTAAAAATTACGCCAATAATGAAGCAGCAATTGCTGATATGAAAAAGTATGCAGTAGCCATTGATAATGCTATTTCAATAGGACTTGGTGCTGGTGATCCTAATCAGTCAATGATGGTTTCTGAAATATCAGCTATACTCCAACCACAACATATTAACCAAGTGTTTACAGGGGTTGCAACCAGTCGAACTTTGTTAGGGCAAAAAGAATCTATCATTAATGGGTTAGTTTCGCCAACGGGAAAAGTTGGCTTAGTCAATATTGCAACAGGTCCGCTAAGCTCAAAATCTCCAGCTGCAATTGTTCCTGTTGAAACGGCTATTGCTTTATTAAAAGACATGGGTGGTAGCTCAATAAAATACTTTCCTATGGGTGGGCTAAAACATAAAGATGAATTTGCGTATGTAGCTAAATGTTGCGCTGAACATGATTTCTATCTTGAACCAACTGGTAGCATTGATCTAGATAATTATGAAACAATTTTAAAAATCGCCTTAGATGCAGGTGTGAAGAAAATTATCCCACACATCTATAGTTCTATTATTGATGAAGCAACAGGCGTAACACGGACTAATGATGTCAAACAACTTTTAGCTATCACACAAAAGCTTGTAGGATAAATAATGTCATCTAAAGTGCTATTCTCTTCTCAGCGATTAGCGTATTTATTTGATACCATAAAAAATGAAACGCTGCCACAACAAGAGTTAGCGAATCGTTTTTCGGTTTCTACTCGCACTATTCGCACTGATATTTCAGCACTTAATGGTATTTTAAGCGATTATGGAGCACAAGTTGATTATACCAAAAATATTGGATATCAACTTGTGGTAACCGATCCCATTCTTTATGCAACATTGCCTATCACTCAGGCAATTGAGCGCATCCCCCGAACAAGTAGAGAAAGAGTTTCGGCTTTATTGATTGCTTTTTTAACGCAATCCAATTCAGTAAAATTAGATGATATTGCTGGGAAATGGTTTTTAAGCCGTAGCACGCTGCAAAATGATGTTATTGAGGTTAAACAATATTTAGATAAATACAATTTATTAATCGAAAATCGTCCTTATTATGGTATGCGATTAGTTGGTGATGAGTTATCAATTCGTACCTGTTTAACCGATATTTTATGGCAACGGCATATGGCTGAAGATTTCATTACGGTTAATAGACTACGTAAAACAGTTTTAAATGATATCGATTTAGAGTATCTTGAAAAAATTCTTCAAAATCAACTTGAACGTTTTGAGCTAAAATTAAATGCTGAAGGGCAAGGATATCTACTTTATAGCTGTGCGGTTTCAATTACTCGAATTACTCAAGGGTATGAGTTACTTGAATATGATGTAGATCAAATTAATACTACTGTTATCAGCGCAGTGACTCAAATCTCTGAAGATGTTTCCTATTTCCTAGGCAGTGTGCTTTCCGATGCGGAATTTAATTATTTATGTGCTCAGGTTGTTTCTAGAACGATTATGGAATCGCCAAATCAGGCACAAAGCTTAGCAATGGTTAAACATATATTATCTTATATTAATGATACTTATCATTATAATTTATTAGAAGATAAGAAATTAAATCAAGATATATTAATTCATATTTCATCAATGTTATCGAGGATTAAATATCAAATTCGTACAACTAACCCTTTATTACATGAAATAAAAAAGTATTATCCTTTTGCTTATGATATTACGCTATCTGCTCTTGCTAATACCGAAAAGTATACTGGAGCAAAAATGACAGAGGATGAAATTAGCTACTTAGCGGTACATATCGGTGTGGCATTAGAGCGTAATTATAGCGCTGGACATGAAAGATGTGCGCAAATTTTACTTGTTAGCGAGCTTGGTAACGCAGCTTTGCGTATGATTGAGGCAAAAATTAAAAGGGATTTTCCCCATATTAAAATAAATCGCACACTTTCTTATCGAGAGTATGAACAGCTTTCCAATATTGAAGAAGATTTTATTGTTTCAACTGTTCGTTTAACAGAAAAAAATAAACAAATAGTTAAAATTGCACCATTTCCTACATCTTATCAGCTTGAACAATTGGGTCGATTGGCAATGATAGATAGAAAGATGCCTTATATTATTGAGCGTTTTTTTAGTGAAAAATTTTTTCTAATTATTGACCAACCCATGACCCAAAAGGAACTTTTTAACAAAGTTTGCAAAAAACTTGAACAAATGGGGTATGTTGATGTTGATTTTTACCCTTCTGTTATTGAGCGAGAGGCAATTGTTTCTACGCTATTGGGTGAAAATATTGCTATTCCTCACTCTGTTGGGTTGCTGGCTAAAAAGACGATAGTAACTACCATATTGGCTCCACAGGGGATCGTGTGGGATAAAAATCAAGTTGCCTATGTTATTTTTTTATTGGCAATTAGTAAAAATGAATATGAAGATGCAATGCGTATTTATAATTTATTTGTTAACTTTGTCAAAGAAAAATCTACTAAGCGTTTATTAGATAGCAAAACGTTTAATGATTTTCGTGCAATTGTCAAAGATAGCTTTGGTCGATTGTCATAATATAATGTCTGATTAGTTTATTTATTGTTTTTGTCTTAAATCGTGTTTTTAGCAAAAATTTTCTAAAAATAAAAAAATATTCAGAATAAATATTAAGGTAATAATCAATAGCTAAAACAAATTATCTTGCTTATGCCCATTGACGAAATCATGATTTAAAGGTAATATGCGCGCCTTATGGCATTGTGTAGTTTTTAGCTACGCTAAATAAATTTTTAAGGTAGTATGCATATCTTATGCAAAATAGATTACCATTAACTATTGACCCGATTAAAGCAGCACAAAAACGACTTGATTATACTGGATATTATCCACTTCAAGCGATAAAGAGGGTTGAAAATCCAAAAAGTGATATCGCCTGTAGTTTATCTTTTCATTATGATGAACAAAAGCTTTGTGTTATCGCTATTGATACAAAAATGACGTTAGAACAAACTTGTCAACGTTGTTTTGAACCTTTTGTCACTGAAGTTCATGTGATGAATAAATTTAGCCCTGTTAAGAGCGATGCTCAAGCAGAGGCACTACCGGAACATTATGAGCCCGTTCTGATGAACGAGTTTGGCGAAGTAGATATATTAACGTTACTTGAGGACGAAATTATTCTCTCGCTACCGATTGCGCCGGTACATGATAGTAAACACTGCGAAGTGTCAGAGGCAGATATGGTATTTGGTGAAATTCCAACTGAGAATGAAAAAACAAATCCATTTGCAATTTTAGTTAGTTTAAAGAATAAGGGGTAAATCCATGGCTGTTCAACAGAATCGTAAAACTCGTGCAAAACGTGGTATGCGTCGTTCTCATGATGCATTAACTGTTGCTAATATCTCAGTTGATGAATCAGGTAAAACACATTTACGTCATCACGTAACCGCTGATGGTTATTATCGTGGTCGTAAAGTGATTTCTAAATAATTACTAAGTAATTATTTAGAAATTCTCAGGTGACATTTTGGATAATCTAACCATTGCGTTAGATGCTATGAGCGGGGACTTCGGTCCTCGTGTTGTTGTTCCTGCTGCAATACACGCACTGAATTGTTATCAAAATCTATCTATCTTTCTGGTGGGATGCTCAACAGAAATCAATCTTTTTTTACCTAAAGAAAAAGCAAAATTAATTACTCAATATCAACAAGAAGGTCGGTTAATATTAACGGAGTCGACCACAGTTATTGCCAATGATATGAGGCCTTCTTATGCAATTCGTCATAGTCAAGGCTCCTCTATGAGAATGGCGCTTGAACTAGTTAAAGAGAATAAAGCTCAAGCATGTGTAAGTGCGGGTAATACTGGCGCGTTAATGGGATTGTCAAAACTATTATTACGTTCATTAACTGGTATAGATCGCCCAGCACTTGTTGCCACAGTTCCTGCATTAAATAATCAAAATACCGTAGTATTGGATTTAGGCGCTAATGCAGAGTGCGATAGCAATATGTTAGTGCAGTTTGCGATAATGGGCGAAATTTTAGCTAAAACAGTACTTAAGATTGACCATCCCCGTGTCGCGTTACTTAATATTGGTGAAGAAGATAGTAAAGGTTTGGATAAGATTCGTTTAGCGTCTTCTATTTTAAAATCAAATAACCAAATGAATTATATTGGCTATTTAGAAGGTAACGAACTTTTAACAGGTAAAACAGATGTACTTGTTTGTGATGGTTTTGTGGGTAATGTAACGTTAAAAACAGTTGAAGGTTTAATAAAAATTTTTATGTCTTCGTTTAAATTATCCCTATCTCATCATTCATTATTAATGAAATTATTAAGTAAATGGCTACAAAGAAAGATCGCGAAAAATTTTGGTTATTTAGATCCTGGAAGATATAATGGAGCTTGCTTGCTTGGACTTCGAAGTATTGTGATTAAAAGTCACGGTAGTGCCAATCAAAAATCATTTTATGCAGCAATAGAACAAGCTATTTTGGCTATACAAACAAATATACCAGAGAAGATTGCAATGAGTCTTTCTTCCGCACTACCCAAGAGCGAATAATTAGATGTATACAAAGATATTAGGAACTGGGAGTTATCTTCCAAAACAGATAAGAACTAATGCAGATCTTGAAAAAATGGTCGATACTAGTGATGAATGGATCACAACGCGTACTGGTATTAAAGAAAGACGTATTGCAGAACCAAATGAAACGGTAACGAGCATGGCTTATGAAGCCGCAATGAATGCAATTGAAATGGCCAATATTGATAAAGAAGAAATCGGTATGATTATTTTTGCAACGGCAACCTCGGTCAATGCATTTCCAAGTTCTGCAACAGAATTACAGGCCAAATTAGACATTGGTGATGTTGTTGCGTTTGATGTATCTGCAGCTTGTTCTGGATTTATTTATGCACTCGATATTGCAGATAAATATATTAAAAGCGGTGCTATTAAATACGCTTTAGTCGTTGGTTCAGATATGTTAACACGTGGCGTGGATCCAAATGACCGTGGAACCATTATTATTTTTGGTGATGGTGCAGGAGCAGTTGTTGTGGGCGCATCAGAAGAGCCTGGTATTGTCGCTTCACACCTCCATGCTGATGGTCGTTATGGCAATTTATTAAAGTACCCATATGTTGATCGTCGTAATATAGACGATCCAGTCTATATGACTATGCATGGTAATGAAGTATTTAAAGTTGCAGTTAAAGAGCTTTCAAATTTGGTTGATGAACTTTTGGTTGAGAATGCGTTTAACAAAGCCGATTTGGATTGGCTTGTGCCACATCAAGCAAATTTGAGAATTATTTCTGCGACTGCTAAACGACTAGATTTGGACATGAGTAAAGTTATTGTTACATTAGATAAGCAGGGTAACACCTCAGCTGCCTCTGTGCCTTGCGCTTTAGATGCTGGTGTGCGAGATGGACGAATTCAACGAGGTCACTTAATTTTGTTAGAAGCGTTTGGTGGTGGATTTGTTTGGGGATCAGCACTAGTTAGATTTTAGTTTGTTTTTATAATCAAGGATTTAATAATGACCAAATTTGCAATGGTATTTCCAGGACAAGGTTCACAAGCTGTCGGTATGTTAAAAGAACTTGCTGATAATTATTCAATTGTGAAATCAACATTTGATGAAGCTTCTGAAGTACTCGGTTATGATTTATGGAAGCTGGTACAAGAAGGCCCTGTAGAAAAATTAAATAAAACATGGCAAACACAACCAGCGCTACTTGCTGCTTCTGTTGCAATATTTAGAGTATGGCAAAGTGTCAGTGGTGCTCAACCTGCTTTTATGGCTGGTCATAGTTTAGGAGAATATTCAGCATTAGTCTGTGCTGGTGTTATTGACTTCAAAGATGCCATAAAATTAGTTGAATTACGAGGTAAATTAATGCAAGACGCTGTGCCAAGTGGCACAGGTGCAATGTATGCTATTATTGGATTAGATAATGAATCTATTAGCAAAGCATGTGAACAAGCCGCTGAAGGTCAAATTGTTGCTCCAGTAAATTTTAACTCCCCAGGTCAAGTTGTTATCGCTGGGCATAAAGAAGCCGTTGAACGGGCTGCTGCATTGTGTAAAGAGGCTGGTGCAAAGCGAGCTCTACCACTTGCTGTTAGCGTGCCATCTCATTGTGCGTTAATGAAACCTGCAGCAGATAAATTAGCCAATACATTAAACGATATAGAATTTAGTACGCCAAATTTTGCAGTTATCAATAATACTAATGTTAAAATTGAAACATCAGCTGAAAAAATCAAAGCTGCACTAATTGCTCAGCTTTACAGCCCTGTTCGTTGGACTGAAACTGTTGAAGAAATGGCGAAACAAGGTGTAACGCTTTTAGTTGAAGTTGGTCCTGGTAAAGTGTTAACAGGACTAACTAAACGTATTGTTGATACCTTGTCTGGTTGTGCTGTTAATGATAAAGCTTCATTAGATGCTGCATTAGAAAATACTAGATAAAAAATAAAAAAAGGGGTTGTTATGAACTTATCAGGAAAAATTGCGTTAGTAACTGGTGCAAGCCGTGGGATTGGTAAAGCGATTGCGGAAAAACTAGTTGCTTGTGGCGCAACCGTTATTGGTACAGCGACAACAGAAAAAGGTGCTGATGCCATTAGCCAATATTTAGGTTCACATGGGAAAGGTTTTATTTTAAATGTGACCGATGAGACATCAATTGAATCTGTTATTGCCGCAATTAAAACTGAATTTGGTGATATTGATATTCTAGTTAATAACGCTGGTATTACTCGTGATAATTTATTAATGCGAATGAAAGAAGATGAATGGCAAGATATTTTAAATACAAATTTAACGTCTGTTTTTCGGTTATCTAAAGCATTATTGCGCACAATGATGAAAAAGCGTTATGGCAGAATTGTCACTATTGGCTCAGTAGTGGGCACAATGGGTAATGCTGGTCAAGCTAACTATGCTGCAGCAAAAGCTGGTTTAATTGGTTTTAGTAAATCATTAGCGCGTGAAGTTGCATCGCGCGGTATAACTGTTAATGTAGTTGCACCTGGCTTTATTGCAACAGACATGACAAAAGCATTAACTGATGAGCAAAAAGCTTTAACATTGGCACAAGTACCTGCAGGGCGTTTAGGTGAGCCAACTGAAATTGCAAATGCTGTAGCATTTTTGGTCTCAGATGAAGCATCTTACATTACTGGCGAAACTTTACATGTCAATGGTGGTATGTATATGGTGTAATTGCCTAGAATAGTGTAAAATGAGTCAATACATTGAAGTTTTGTATGAAAAATAAGCAATTGGGTTGAAAAATGATTGGCATCTTTTTCAACATTTTATAAACTTACATTCACCGCCACTTTCGGCGATTTTTATAGGAAAAAAAAGAGTATGAGCACTATTGAAGAGCGAGTTAAGAAAATTATTGTTGAGCAACTTGGTGTAAAAGAGGAAGAAGTTAAAAATGAATCTTCTTTCATCGAAGATCTTGGCGCTGACTCTCTTGATACAGTTGAATTAGTTATGGCTTTAGAAGAAGAATTTGATACTGAAATTCCTGATGAAGAAGCTGAAAAAATCACAACTGTTCAATCAGCAATTGATTATATTACTGCGAATCAATAAGGTTTAGCAGAGTTTTCATAATAGGCGGTCATATGATCGCCTAGTTTGCATCTACTTATTTAATTCTAAATGAAATAAAAGCGGTATAGATTGGCAGAAAACTCAAAATAAAATTTTCAGTGATTCAAATTTCATTTCAATCCTTTTCTGGAGGACAATGTGTCTAAACGCAGAGTTGTTGTTACTGGAATGGGCATGATATCTCCTGTAGGTAATACAGTTGAATCCACTTGGCAAGCTTTACTCGCTGGGCAAAGTGGCGTTGAACTCATAGAACACTTCGATACAGCCCCTTTCGCAACACGCTTCGCAGCGATGGTTAAAAACTTTAATGGCGAAGATTATAATATTTCACGCAAAGATGCTCGTAAAATGGATTTTTTTATTCAATACGGTATTGCTGCGGGCATGCAAGCAATGCAAGATGCGGGCATTGAGATCACGGAAGAAAATGCTGAACGAATTGGTTGCGCGATAGGCTCAGGTATTGGTGGACTTGGGTTAATTGAAGAAAACCACAGCGCATTAGTCAATGGTGGGCCACGTAAGATTAGCCCGTTTTTTGTTCCATCAACAATTGTTAATATGATTGCTGGTCATTTATCCATTATTTATGGATTAAAAGGACCCAGTATTACTATTGCCACAGCATGTTCTTCTGGTGTGCATAATATTGGTCATGCAGCACGTATGATTGCCTATGGTGATGCAGATGCTATGTTAGCAGGTGGTGGAGAGAAAGCTAGTACGCCACTTGGTATTGGTGGTTTTGGGGCTGCTCGTGCCTTATCAACTAACAATGATAATCCTAAAGCAGCAAGTCGCCCTTGGGATAAAGATCGTGATGGCTTTGTGCTAGGAGATGGTGCAGGGATTATGTTCTTAGAAGAATATGAGCATGCCAAAAAACGTGGTGCTAAAATTTATGCTGAAGTTGTTGGTTTTGGTATGAGTGGTGATGCTTATCATATGACTTCTCCTCCCGCGGATGGCAGTGGTGCAGCTTTAGCAATGAAATGTGCACTTCGTGATGCGGGCATTAACCCTGAGCAAGTTGGTTATATCAATGCTCATGGCACTTCGACGCCCGCTGGTGATAAAGCTGAAACTCAAGCTGTAAAAAGCATATTTAAAGCAAATGCCAACAAAGTTATGGTTAGTTCAACTAAATCAATGATAGGGCATTTATTGGGTGCTGCGGGTGCAGTTGAGTCAATTTTTACTGTACTTGCATTGAGTGATCAAGCCGTGCCACCAACAATTAATTTAGATAATCCTGATGATGGTTGCGATCTTGATTATGTTCCACATACTGCTCGTCAAGTTAAAAACTTAGAATACGCACTTTGTAATTCTTTTGGTTTCGGTGGAACTAATGGTTCAGTGCTGTTTAAGAAAATCTAATATCTTATTATCCACCAATAGGTTATTATTGGTGGGATATTTTTAATATAAATTTTCACTGATAAAACTTATAATAAAAATGGCTTCCCTCTTTTATTTTCAATTAGAACTCGTAATTAAAGAGAATAAGAATATTTTCCCTGCTTGTGTTATAATTGCAAACTAATTTTATAGCTTAATTTTGGTAATTATGGCGCAACCTAAATTTATTCACCTTCATTTGCATAGTGATTTCTCAATGATTGATGGGATTGCCAAAGTTGGCACATTAGTAAATGAAGTGAGCAAGTTACAGATGCCCGCTTTTGCGATCACTGATTTTACTAATCTTTGTGGACTAGTTAAGTTTTATGGCTCAGCAATGTCTAAAGGTATTAAACCGATCATTGGTGCCGATCTTGCTATTAGAAGCCCCCAAATGCCTGATGATATTTATCGTTTAACTCTATTAGCGGCTAATAATCAAGGGTATCAAAATCTTACTTTATTAATTTCTAAAGCTTATCAACGAGGGTATATTGGTGATTTTCCCGTTGTTGATAATGAGTGGTTGATTGAGCATCGAGCTGGGTTAATTGTATTAGCTGGGCGTGAAAGCGATATTGGTATTGGCATTGTTCGCAATAATCAAATTATCATTGATAATGCGATTAATTTTTATCTTGCAAATTTTCATGACCATTTTTATTTTGAATTAGTACGAACTAAACGCAACAATGAAGAACTATTTATTCATCGTGCTGTAAGTCTGGCCGAACAATATTTGTTACCAGTCGTTGCAACTAATGATGTTCGATTTTTAAAAGCTTCTGATTTTGAAGCTCATGAGATTCGTGTTGCTATTCATGATGGCAATACATTAGATGATCCTTCTAGGCCTAAAAATTACTCGTCCGAGCAATATCTACGTTCAGAACAGGAAATGTGTGAGTTATTTTCTGATATTCCTGAAGCCCTTGAAAATAGTGTTGAAATAGCAAAGCGTTGTAATGTTTCTATCCGGTTGGGAGAGTATTTTTTACCTAAATTTCCAACTGGCGATATGTCAACTGAAGACTTTTTAGTGCATAAATCGCGTGAAGGATTAGAAGAAAGATTAACGTTTTTATTTCCTGATCCTGAAATCAGAAAACAAAGAAGATCTGAATATGATGAACGTTTAGAAACGGAATTAACTGTTATTAATCAAATGGGTTTTCCTGGCTACTTTCTAATTGTTATGGAATTCATTCAATGGTCAAAAGATAATGATATTCCTGTAGGACCAGGGCGAGGCTCTGGTGCAGGTTCACTCGTTGCGTATGCTTTAAAAATTACCGATTTAGATCCACTTGCGTTTGATTTGCTTTTTGAACGTTTTCTAAATCCAGAACGTGTTTCAATGCCCGATTTTGATGTTGATTTTTGTATGGAAAAACGCGATCTGGTTATTGATCATGTTGCTGATATGTATGGGCGAGATGCTGTTTCCCAAATTATAACCTTTGGTACTATGGCAGCTAAAGCGGTAATACGGGATGTTGGTCGAGTGCTTGGACATCCTTATGGATTTGTTGATCGTATTTCTAAATTAATACCTTTAGATCCAGGCATGACTCTTGCTAAAGCTTTTGAAATTGAGTCTCAGCTTCAAGATTTATATGATAATAATGAAGAAGTTAAATCATTAATCGATATTGCACGCCAATTGGAAGGTGTAACTCGAAATGCAGGTAAGCATGCAGGGGGAGTAGTTATTTCCCCAACTAAGATTACTGATTTTTCACCAATTTATTGTGATCCAGAAGGCCATCATCCAGTTACTCAGTTTGATAAAAACGATGTTGAATATGCAGGGCTTGTCAAGTTTGACTTTTTAGGGCTAAGAACATTAACCATTATTGATTGGGCCATCAAAATGATTAATGATCGTCAGCTTCGAACTGGAAAAGAAAGAGTCGATATCACTAGAATTCCTTTAGATGATGAAAAATCGTTTGAATTATTGTTAAAAGCTGAAACCACAGCCGTATTCCAGTTAGAATCTAGAGGGATGAAAGACTTAATCAGACGGTTAAAACCGGACTGTTTTGAGGATATGATTGCTTTAGTTGCACTATTTCGCCCTGGTCCATTACAATCAGGTATGGTAGATAACTTCAT
Organism: Gilliamella sp. Nev3-1; assembly: GCF_001690435.1. Lineage (NCBI taxonomy): Bacteria > Pseudomonadati > Pseudomonadota > Gammaproteobacteria > Orbales > Orbaceae > Gilliamella > Gilliamella sp. Nev3-1. The sequence goes on from NZ_LZHN01000066.1 coordinate 124,856, forward strand.
TGACCGCAAACATGGTCGAGAAGAGGTTTCTTATCCCGATATTAAATATCAACATGAATCATTAAAACCTATTTTAGAGCCAACATACGGTATTATTTTATATCAAGAACAAGTTATGCAAATCGCACAGACCTTATCAGGTTATACACTAGGCGGTGCTGATTTACTACGTCGAGCTATGGGTAAGAAAAAGCCCGAGGAGATGGCAAAGCAACGTTCTGTTTTTAAAGAAGGGGCAGAAAAACAGGGCATTGATGGCGAATTGTCAATGAGAATATTTGATCTGGTTGAGAAGTTTGCTGGGTATGGTTTTAATAAATCTCATTCGGCGGCATATGCACTTGTTTCTTATCAAACGTTATGGCTAAAAACTCACTATCCTGCCGAATTTATGGCTGCGGTTATGACTGCTGATATGGATAATACTGATAAAATTGTCGGTTTGGTTGACGAGTGCTTACGAATGGGATTAAAAGTCAACCCTCCTGATATTAACAGTGGGCTTTATCATTTTCATGTAAATGATAAAGGAGAAATTGTTTATGGAATAGGTGCGATAAAAGGCGTTGGAGAAGGGCCTATAGAGGCAATTGTTGAAGCACGTAATAGTGGTGGATACTTCAAAAATATTTTTGAGCTTTGTGCCAGAACAGATATGAAGAAGGTTAACCGCCGTGTGCTTGAAAAACTCACTATGGCAGGGGCATTTGATAAATTAGGTCCCCATCGAGCAGCTATTTTACATAGTATCAATGATGCAATGCAGGCAGCTGATCAATATGCTAAAGCGCAACATATTGGCCAAGAAGATATGTTTGGTGTGTTAGCAGAAGAGCCCGAACAAGTTGAGCATGCTTATGCTGCGGTTCCAGAATTGCCTGATCAAGTTTTGCTTGATGGAGAGCGTGAAGCTTTAGGGCTTTATTTAACAGGGCATCCTGTAACGCAATATTTAAAAGAATTAAATCGTTATACAGGTGGGCTACGAATTAGTGAAGCATCGCCGACAGGATGGGGAAAAGTGGTCACTTTTGCAGGCATTGTAGTAGATGCTAGGGTTAGAATTACCAAAAGAGGGAACAAGATTGGTTTATTTACTTTAGATGATCGTTCTGGTCGAATTGATGGTATGCTTTTTGCGGAGTCTTTAGAAAATTTTGGGCATTTACTTGTAAAAGATAAAATTTTAATTGTGACGGGGCAAGTTAGCCATGACGATTTTAATGGTGGCTTTAAAATGTCGGTGCGCGATATTGTCGATTTAAAAGATGCTCGAACTAAATATGTAAAAGGATTGTCCATTACGTTAACGGAAAACGAAACAAATCAAGCAATATTACAACGTTTGCAACAGTTATTAGAACCTTATCGGCATGGGAGTGTACCCGTTAACTTATATTATCATCGAGACGATTCAGTTGTGAGGATCCAATTTGGCACGAAATGGAGAATTATCCCGGAAGATGCTTTGGTTGTTGAACTAAAGACTCTACTTGGTGTTGAGCGTATAGAATTTGAGTTTGAATAAATCAGATAAACTTATTAATAATAGTAAGAATTATAAATTTATTGAATAAATGAAGTTATATTTCAGTCAATGTGAGAGGCATAATAGTTGAAGCCTAATAATACAAATGTAGGTGGCTTCAATGAGTGTTACATAGTAGAATTGACTTAATTTTATCTTAAGATTTAGTCAGTATATTGTATTAGGTAGTGTATTTTTTTAAAATACCGAATAAATTAAGAGGCAATTACAAGCGTTATGAATAATTTTTTGGAATTTGAAAAGCCGATAGCGGAATTAGAAGCAAAAATTAATTCCTTGAAGAATATAGATTCGCAACAAGTAGAATTAGATATTAATTTAGATAAAGAAATTAAGCAATTACATAAAAAAAGCCGTGAGTTAACAAAAAAAATATTTGCTAATTTAACGCCTTGGGAAATTGCGCAACTAGCTAGGCATCCAAATCGCCCTTATACATTAGATTATATAAAAGAAATTTTTACCGATTTTGATGAATTGGCTGGTGACAGAGCCTATGCTGACGATAAAGCAATTGTTGGTGGGATCGCTCGTATTGATGAGCGCTCGGTGGTGGTTATTGGACATCAAAAAGGTCGTGAAACAAAACAGAAGATTTATCGTAATTTTGGTATGCCAGCCCCAGAAGGTTATCGTAAAGCTTTACGGTTAATGCAACTAGCTGAACGTTTTAAATTGCCTATTATTACCTTTATTGATACTCCTGGGGCTTATCCAGGCATTGGTGCCGAAGAGCGAGGTCAAGCAGAAGCTATTGCTCGTAATTTAAGAGAAATGTCACGCCTTAAAGTTCCTACTATTTGCACCGTCATTGGGGAAGGTGGCTCTGGTGGAGCGCTAGCGATTGGTGTGGCAGATAAGGTTAATATGCTTCAATATAGTACTTATTCTGTTATCTCACCAGAAGGTTGTGCTTCTATTTTATGGAAAAGTGCAGATAAAGCGCCAATTGCTGCGGAAGCCATGAACATGACGGCAGATAATTTATTAAAATTAAATTTAATTGATTCAATCGTGCAAGAGCCTCTAGGTGGCGCTCACCGAGATTACGCTACCGTATCTGTTTCACTTAAAACACAACTGCTTAGTGATCTTGATGAGCTTGAAAATATGGATTTATCTACATTACTAGAAAGAAGATTCCAACGTTTGATGAACTATGGTTATGTAAGGTAATTTTAAACTCGGAATACTATAATGAAAAAAACAGCAGGACTACTGCGTATTTTTAATGCAACAAAATACTCTTTAAAAGGCTTAAAATCGGCGATCAAATATGAAACAGCATTTCGCCAAGAGTTAATTTTATTGATTGTAGCTTATATTATTGTGATGCTGGTCGATTTTTCTATTTATGAGCGAATTTTGTTATTGGGATCGATTGGTGTTGTGATGATTACAGAGCTAATTAATAGCGCGATTGAGTGTGTTGTTGATCGCATTAGCACTGAGAGACATGATTTGTCTGGTCGAGCAAAAGACTATGGCTCAGCCGCAGTCTTTTTATCGTTATTATTGGCGGTTATTTTGTGGATTTATCTATTTTCTTGCCATTTTTTTTCATGATTTTTTACTTAAATATGGGATTTTCTGAAAGTGTTTGACAACCAATAATAAAAAGTTATTCCGCAACTAACTCTTTAATGATGAAACTTCCTGTTTTATGAATGTCTAAAGTGGTTTTCAACCACGGCATGATTGTAAGCATCTGTTCATGTAATTTCCATGGTGGGTTAATTACTATCATTCCTGATGCTGTCATGCCTTTTTGATTACTATCAGGTTTGATGGCAAGTTCAAACTGAGAAATACGTTTAATACCTAAATTAACAATATTATCAATCATTTTTTGCGTTTGGGTACGAGATACCACCGGATACCAAATTAGATAGACACCTGTAGCAAAACGTTTATAGGCTTCAAATAGTGCAGCAGGAATTCTTTGATAGTCATCTTTTATTTCATAGGAAGGATCGATTAGGATAATCCCTCGTCGTGAACTCGGTGGTAACTTTGATTTTAATTGTGCGAAACCGTCTTCACGTAATACTTTTGTTCGTTTATCTTTATTAAATTCTTGTCTCAATAAGGGGTAGTCTGTTGGATGTAATTCGGTAAGATTAAGTTTGTCTTGCTCGCGTAGTAATTGTTTAGCAATTAAAGGAGAACCAAGATAATATTTTAATTTATCAAAAGGATTATAGCGCTTTAATACTGATATATAGCTATTAAGCAATTCCGGGATATTAGCTTGTTGCCATATCAAATTAATTCCTGATAAATATTCGCCTGTTTTTTCGGCATGCTCGCCTCGTAATAAATACCTTCCTGCGCCAGAGTGTGTATCTAGATATAAAAAAGATTTTTCTTTTTCTTTTAATGACTCAATACATAGTGTTAAAACTACATGTTTTAGTACATCAGCGTGATTGCCTGCGTGATAACTATGGCGATAGCTTAACATTATAAATTCTCCTTCTTTTGTTCATTTTTTTGCATATAAAATGTGGTTAAAGCTAAACAAAGAAGACAGGGGCATTCCATTAACTCTTCGATTAAATCTTTTCGTTCTTTTGCTATAACTAAGAATTCATGCCCCATACGATGATGCTCAGCAATATCAGCTATTCCTAAGAATAGAAAAGCTAAAAATATATGCCAAACTGGAATTTGTTCAAATTTGTAGCGACGTACAATTTCTTGGCGAATATTCGGTAAAAACATACTTAGTATTGGGATAGAGATTAAAGTGCTAGCAATAATTTTATAATAAAAACGTGGTACATCGGGAAAGAAATCTCTTCCCCAACTAATTCCCCGCCCAAAAAGCATAAACCACCAAAATATTGTCCAAATCCAAAATTTATATAGTTGTGAATGTTCAGCTACTTGCTGAGCATAATAATAAGTGTAGCCACACATGAATAATAAAAAAAGTGATTGAGCATGTTCAATAAGAGTAACAGTAAGCCCATTGTATAAAGGTATAAAGAAATTGCCTGTAATGTAAAGAATAATACCAAGAGCAAGAATCAACAAAGAGCTTTTATAAAAATGGAAATCTAATTTACACATACAATATCTTAATATTAAGTGGCGTTTTTTAGTTTGAGTATAGTACCGCATTTGCGGCATAAATAACTAGCGTTATTATTTTGGATTTTATTGTGTCTTATTGATGTTAAGTGATGTTGTTGGCACTGGCAGTAGTATAAATAAGTGTTGCGCCTTACCTGAAAATGATGAGTTGTTGAAGGCGTCTTGTCGAAAATTTCTGACATAACATATTGCCATTCTTTACCATGTGGTTTGACTTTGCCAAATTCTTTAAAAACAATTAGATGAGCAAGCTCATGGGGCACGACTTCTTCAATAAATTGGGCGCCATTTTCTAGTAACATAACTGAATTAAGTTGAATTTCCCAGTGCATTAAAAGCGCACTACCTGCAATGCTACCTTTGGGTTTGTAGATGATGTTAGGTTCTTTATATTCGGTATGTAAAAATTGATTGGCTTGCATTAAGTGAGTTCTTAAACAAGCCACTATTTGATTATGTAAATAAATTGGTATGCGCTTATAACCCTGCTGCATCGCGAAGTAGTGCTGCCTTGTCAGCTTTTTCCCAAGGAAAAATATCTCGGCCAAAATGACCATAACTTGCCGTGTGTTGATAAATTGGTTGAATAAGATCAAGCATTTGAATTAATCCATAAGGTCTTAAGTCAAAAAATTCTTTAATCAATGAAACAATGTTATCGTGATTGATTTTTTCGGTGCCAAAAGTATTGACATAAATTGATGTAGGATTTGCAATACCAATTGCGTAAGATATTTGTAATTCACATCGGTCAGCAAGCCCAGCTGCAACAATATTTTTGGCAACATAGCGGGCAGCATAAGCCGCTGAGCGGTCAACTTTTGACGGATCCTTTCCTGAAAATGCGCCACCGCCATGGTGCGCAGCGCCTCCATATGTGTCCACTATGATTTTACGCCCAGTTAGTCCACAGTCTCCCATTGGTCCGCCAATAACAAAGCGTCCCGTTGGATTAATAAAGTATTTCGTTCTTGTTGTTAACCATTGAGCTGGTAATGTTGGTTTAATGATTTCTTCCATAACAGCTTCATGTAACGCTTTTTGCTCAATATCGATGGAGTGTTGTGTCGATAAAACAATTGTATCAACACCTTTGATTTTTCCATCTTCATAAATTAACGTGACTTGGCTTTTGGCATCAGGTCTCAACCAAGGAAGCGTGCCATTTTTTCTAACTTCTGATTGTCTGCGCATAAGCTCGTGTGCATAAGTAATTGCCGCAGGCATTAAGTTTGGCATTTCGTTTGTTGCATAGCCAAACATAATACCTTGGTCACCAGCGCCTTGCTCAAGTGGATTTTGTTTATCTACTCCTTGATTAATATCTGGGGATTGTTTGCCAATTACATTAAGAACAGCACATGAATTGGCATCAAATCCCATCTCTGAGCTAGTGTAACCAATATCATTAATGGTTTTTCGAGTTAACTCTTCTATATCAACCCAAGCTGAAGTAGTAATTTCTCCACCGACTAAAGCCATGCCTGTTTTTACATAGGTTTCACATGCAACTCGTGCTTTTGGATCTTGTTTTAATATAGCATCAAGCACTGCATCAGATATTTGATCGGCAATTTTATCTGGGTGACCTTCTGAAACGGATTCGGAAGTAAATAGAAATTCTGACATGGAATACCTTCTTGACTTATTTTTAAATAATTAATGTTTAAAACATAATATTTAGATTTTATGCGCTCATTTTAGCAGTTTTACCATCTAGACGTCTAGTCAAATAATTGTCATAGATAAAATGTAATGCTTGTTTAAATAAAATGACTTGCATTAATTTTTAATCAATCTACGATATTGCGGTTTTTGAATTATCTAATGACCTAGAGCTAAAATGAATATTGTAAGTCGGGCACCTTCAGTGCTAGTGTTTGATTCAGGTATTGGCGGATTATCTATTTATAATGAGATCTATAATAAATTGCCGAATGCGCGTTATATTTATGCATTTGATAATGAAGAATTTCCTTATGGAGATAAATCATCGGCATTTTTAATTAATAGAGTCAATTCGGTTATAGACGCTATTACCAAATTTTACTCCATTGATTTAGCGATTATTGCATGTAATACGGCTAGTACTATTTGTTTGCCCAGTTTGCGTTCTAAATTTTCTTTTCCTATTGTTGGTGTTGTACCAGCAATTAAGCCAGCTAGTCAAATAACTAAAAATAAATGTATAGGATTATTAGCGACAAAAGCGACAATCAAAAGATCCTATATTGCCAATTTAATTCAACAATTTGCGCCTAATTGCAACGTTGAGCTACTTGGTTTATCTGAATTAGCACTTATTGCTGAAAATAAACTGCAAGGTATTGCCGTAAATATGCAACAACTTAAAGATTTATTACAGCCATGGATCTGTTTACCAATCATCCCAGATACAATCGTATTGGGTTGTACTCATTACCCATTTATTAAAGATGAATTAAAAATAATTTTCCCTAATGCAACTTTTATTGATTCAGGTAGTGCAATTGCAAATCGAGCTTATAATCTGCTGAATGAAAAATTTCACCTTAATAAAATTCAAGCACCATTAAAAGAAAATATTATTATCAGCACAGCACATAATCAATATGTTGAAAAGCTAGTTTTGAAATTAGCTAAATATAATCTCAATAATTATCAATGTATTAATGTTTTATGTGTTTAAAGAGTATTCATTCAAATACGTAATTGGATATTTTTGCTTGCCAAAAAAAATGAAGTCTCTATAATGCGCATCCACTGACACGGCGTCAGCGAAAAGCTGAGGGAAGTTAGTGAAAAATTAAGATCAAAAATTTTGAAAAAAGATCTTGACGAATAAAAAAGGTTAGCGTAGTATACGCAACCCTTGAGACAGCGAAGTAAATTAACGGAAAGTTGATTGGTTTAAAAAGGCTGTTAGCTCTTTAAAAATAAGAAACAGACAATCTGTGTGGGCACTTGCGAGACAAAAGATTAAAGTCTACGGACTAAAAAATTAAGTCTTGATAAGTGACACTGAAGATTCATTTGAATATGTCAGAGACAGTTATTGAGCATCAAACTTTAAATTGAAGAGTTTGATCATGGCTCAGATTGAACGCTGGCGGCAGGCTTAACACATGCAAGTCGAACGGTAACATGAGTGCTTGCACTTGATGACGAGTGGCGGACGGGTGAGTAAAGTATGGGGATCTGCCGAATGGAGGGGGACAACAGTTGGAAACGACTGCTAATACCGCATAAAGTTGAGAGACCAAAGCATGGGACCTTTGGGCCATGCGCCATTTGATGAACCCATATGGGATTAGCTAGTAGGTGGGGTAAAGGCTCACCTAGGCGACGATCTCTAGCTGGTCTGAGAGGATGGCCAGCCACACTGGAACTGAGACACGGTCCAGACTCCTACGGGAGGCAGCAGTGGGGAATATTGCACAATGGGGGGAACCCTGATGCAGCCATGCCGCGTGTATGAAGAAGGCCTTCGGGTTGTAAAGTACTTTCGGTGATGAGGAAGGTGTTGTATCTAATAGGTGCAACAATTGACGTTAATTACAGAAGAAGCACCGGCTAACTCCGTGCCAGCAGCCGCGGTAATACGGAGGGTGCGAGCGTTAATCGGAATGACTGGGCGTAAAGGGCATGTAGGCGGATAATTAAGTTAGGTGTGAAAGCCCTGGGCTCAACCTAGGAATTGCACTTAAAACTGGTTAACTAGAGTATTGTAGAGGAAGGTAGAATTCCACGTGTAGCGGTGAAATGCGTAGAGATGTGGAGGAATACCGGTGGCGAAGGCGGCCTTCTGGACAGATACTGACGCTGAGATGCGAAAGCGTGGGGAGCAAACAGGATTAGATACCCTGGTAGTCCACGCTGTAAACGATGTCGATTTGGAGTTTGTTGCCTAGAGTGATGGGCTCCGAAGCTAACGCGATAAATCGACCGCCTGGGGAGTACGGCCGCAAGGTTAAAACTCAAATGAATTGACGGGGGCCCGCACAAGCGGTGGAGCATGTGGTTTAATTCGATGCAACGCGAAGAACCTTACCTGGTCTTGACATCCACAGAATCCTGTAGAGATATGGGAGTGCCTTCGGGAACTGTGAGACAGGTGCTGCATGGCTGTCGTCAGCTCGTGTTGTGAAATGTTGGGTTAAGTCCCGCAACGAGCGCAACCCTTATCCTTTGTTGCCATCGGTTTGGCCGGGAACTCAAAGGAGACTGCCGTTGATAAAGCGGAGGAAGGTGGGGACGACGTCAAGTCATCATGGCCCTTACGACCAGGGCTACACACGTGCTACAATGGCGTATACAAAGGGAGGCGACCTCGCGAGAGCAAGCGGACCTCATAAAGTACGTCTAAGTCCGGATTGGAGTCTGCAACTCGACTCCATGAAGTCGGAATCGCTAGTAATCGTGAATCAGAATGTCACGGTGAATACGTTCCCGGGCCTTGTACACACCGCCCGTCACACCATGGGAGTGGGTTGCACCAGAAGTAGATAGCTTAACCTTCGGGAGGGCGTTTACCACGGTGTGGTTCATGACTGGGGTGAAGTCGTAACAAGGTAACCGTAGGGGAACCTGCGGTTGGATCACCTCCTTACGAAGAGCTCGTAAGTGTTCACACAGATTGTTTGTTTAGAA